>JAEEKM010000339.1 GCA_016282455.1 Treponema sp.
GAACTTCCAACCCAGAGTCAGCTTGATGAGTTTACTCAGTTCCTTGGTGCCCTTCGTGTTCTTCCTCCAAACTTTACCGAAGACATGATTATGAAAGCACCTTCTGCTGACATTATGAATAAAATTGCACGCGGTGTGCTTGCCTCTTACTCCTACGACAATGCTCCTGAAGAAAGAGCCATTCCAAATCTTCTCCGCCAGTGTATTGAACTTATTTCCAGACTGGGTACCCTTGCCGCTTACGGTTATCAGGCAAAGAGACGTTACTACGACGGAAAGAGCATGTACATCCACAATCCGGATCCAACCCTTAGTACTGCAGAAAACTTTCTGCGCCTTATCCGTGCAGACAAAAGTTACACCCGTCTTGAAGCAGAAATTCTTGACCTTGCCCTTATTCTTCACGCAGAGCATGGTGGCGGTAATAACTCCTCCCTTACCATTCACGTGGTTTCTTCTGCAGACACTGACACTTATTCAGCCGTTGCTGCTGCAGTCGGTTCCCTTAAGGGTAGACGTCATGGTGGTGCAAACATCCGCGTTATGGAAATGATGGATGACATTAAGGCAAATGTTTCTGACTGGAGTAATGAAACAGAAATAAAAGATTACCTAAGAAAGATTGCAAACAAACAGGCCTTTGACAGAACCGGTCTTATCTACGGACAGGGACATGCCGTTTACACAATCAGTGACCCGAGAACTACTCTTCTTAGAAATAAAGCCGCAGAACTTGCAAAAGTAAAGGGCATGGAAGAGGAATTCCATCTTTACAATCTGATTGAAAAACTTGCCCCCGAAGTTCTTTACGAAAGAATCGGTGACAGAAAGAAAATCTGTACCAACGTTGACTTCTATTCAGGCTTTGTTTATTCAATGCTCAACATTCCTCGTGAACTCTTTACTCCTATTTTTGCAATTGCCCGTATTGCAGGATGGAGTGCCCACCGCATTGAGGAAATTGTTGCCGGCGGAAGAATCTACCGTCCTGCTTACAAGAATGTTTCCGGAGAAAGAACTTATGTTCCAATCGATGACAGGGTTGTAACAGAGCACGGAAGCGTTCCCGAGAAGAGCGACGAGATTGTTACTTCCGGCCCGTCAGACTAATTTGTTGTAAAAGTTTCAGTGAGGTGTTGATTAACTTTTGTTAAACAGCACCTCACTTTTTTTTATTTGATTTCTACAAATTCTGCGCCGATTGAGTTCATGCTTTCGTAAAAGCCGGGGAAACTTACGCTGCAGCATTCTGCATTTTTAACGATTACCCTTTCACCTTCATTTAATGCAAGTCCCAGACAGGAAAGACTCATTGCCATGCGGTGGTCATGATAGCTTTCTACAGTAGTGCCGTGAAGGTTAAAGCGGGGGTTAGGACTTCCGTCTGCAAGAAGAGGCGAGTGTCCGTGAATGACAAGAAAATCATCTCCTGCTTCTACTGAGGCGCCGAGTTTTGTAAGTTCCGTAACAAGAACAGAAAGTCTGTCTGTTTCCTTTTTGCGGCACATGGCGGCATCTTCAATAACAGTGGTGCCTTCTGTAAAACAGGCGGTAACTGCAAGGGCACAGACTGCATCAGGGAAGCCTGAAATGTTTATGTGAAGTTCATTACCTTCAAGTTTTTCTGTACTGAGGCGGCCGATTCCGTTTCTGCTTTTTTTACCACCCCGAACCCGAAGAGTTTCTTTTTCTTTGTTCCATTCAATGTCTGCCCCAATGGAAGTGAGAATGGAAACTATTGCATCATCTCCCTGGGTTCCGCTTGAGTCAATGTTTTCAATCGTAATGTCGCTGTCTGTAAGCAGGGCTGCAATTAGGGGGAATGCAACTCCTTCCCAGTCACTTGGAATGGTTGAGTCAAAGGCATTAAAACTTTCCGGAGGAGTTACCTGAATCTTTTTAAAGTCCGGACTGATGGAAACTTTTGCTCCCGTTTTTTCAAGCCACTTCTGTGTCATGGTTAAATAGGGAGTTTCCTTGGGGTCGCTGAGTTCTATGTTCAGACTGCCTTTCATAAGAAGGGCTGCCATCATGAGACCCGTTATGTACTGACTGCTTACGCTTCCGGGTGTGCGCACTGTGTTCTTTGTTGAGATGGGACCTTTAACAATCAGGGGGCATCCTTTTTCGCCGGGGCGTGCAATGTAGGCTTCGGCTCCCAGCTGTTTTAAAACATCCACCACATGGTCAACTGGACGTTTTCTTATGCTCTGGTCTCCTGTAAAAATACTCCAGCCTTCCTGGGTTGCGGCGATGGGGGCAAGAAAATAGAGGAGTGAACCTGAGTTTCCTACATTTACTACATCCTGCGGCAGGTGAAGGTTTTTTCCCGCTCCCTCTACAATCCATTCATTTTCCGTGAATGTAACGTTTGCCCCGATAAGGGGAATTGCATTTGCAGTACTTTTGCAGTCTGCACTGGGGAGTGGGTTTGAAATGTGAGATGTACCTTCTGCGAGGGTTGAAAGAATAAGGGCGCGTATGGTGTGCGACTTGGAGCCTGGAACAGTAATGTGCCCGCTAAGGCTTTGCCTTTTTGCGACTATGTTCATGGCTCCATTTTATTGTGTTGCTTTTTATCGGTCAAGTATGGTTATTTCAACACGGCGGTTTTTTGCTTTACCTGCTTCCGTTGCATTAGAGGCAATCGGTTTTTTTGCACCGAAGCCCTGGGTAAAGACATGGTATCTGTCCCTCACCCCAAGCTGAATAAGATAATCTGCAACAGACTTGGCCCTCTCTTCCGAAAGTCTCTGTCTGACTTTTTCAGTTCCCGCAAGGGCAGTGTGTCCGCTCACAAGAATGTCATTGGAAGGATAGGCTTCAAGAATTTTTGCAATCTGCCTGATTTTTTCTTTTTCGCTTTCTTCAAGCACAGCACTGTCTGCCTTAAATTTAATGTTTTCAATAGAAAGGGTTAGTCCCTTGTCGCTCTGCTTAACGGTAACGTTTTCTATTCCCATGCTGTCTACTTTCTTCTGCACTTCGTTCACGTTTTCTTTTGTGCTGATTCTCTGAAAGTCAGTTACTTCTGCATGGGCAGTGCCGCGGAATTCAAAAATGTTTCCGTAGGAAGTTTCCATGAGTATTCTGAAAGATTCCTTGTAGTGGTCAATGGCACCTTTTTCTGCATCCCAGTAAACGAGTTCATCACTAAAGCCCATCATTGCAACAGGGTAGTCCATGTATTCCATTCCGGCAGGCGGAGTGGGAGTGTCAAAGTTCATGGTGTACTTTACCTGAATGACGTGCAGTCTGGAACTTTCTTTTGACACTACCTGATTGTTTTTTTTCTGAGTCATGCTTGACTGTGCATAGCTCATCTGCTGAACTTTTTTCTTTTCTTTTTCAAGAGTGCCAAGATAGGTGTAGGTTGCAGTGAAGGGAACTTTGTAGGGAGTGGGAACATTAAAACCCTTTCTTAAGTCATGTGCTTCGTGGCCGTCTGCAGTCCAGCTTTCTCCGGGGGCAACTGCTTTCTTTGGAAAAGAGGGAACATCACGTACGGTAGGCATAAAGTATTCGTCTCCGATTGTGTAAACGCCCTGTGCATCTCTCTGGAAAACGCTGTGGTATTCTTCTCCCCAGGTGAACTTTGCACCGGTAAGACTTCCTGTGGAATCTTCGCTTGTCATAAAAGTGCTGTCGTGGGTGGCGCTTCCCTTGCCGTCTGTGTCTGTTACATGAGTGGTCACTCGGTTTACGATTGTTGCCCTGTGGTCAAGCACCATGTTTACGTAAACGTCTTCGTTCACGGTAGAGAGAATTCTATAGGAGTCCCCCTTCTGATATTTAAATGCGAAAGTAACAGCTTCTCCTGTGGTGTCGTAGGTTTCATTTGCAGACTGGGCGTTTGCAGCTACAGTTACCATTGCAGAAACAAAAAGTAATGCAAAAAAAATCACCCCTTTTTTGGGTGTAACTCTATTCATTTTCATAGTGCAGTACCTCTCTCTCATGGTCGGCAGAAACAGGCTTGAGGTTTAGAAAAAAATCACGTACAATCTTTACCATGAATCTTGATTCCGTCTATCTGCTTGTAAAAAACAATTTTGCCCTTTCGGTTACAGTTTTTACTGTTCTTCTTTTACTTTTGTTTGTTCTGGGGCTGGTCATAGGCCGTCTTGTGCAAAAACTCAGTGACATAAAGTATGTGCAGAGGGAACGCGAAGATGCTGTTAAAAGAAGCCGTGCAGTTCTTGGAGGCCAGTTTGGGGAACAGCTTGCCCCCTATCTTCCGGATTTTCCCTGTAACCCGGGAGATGTGCGTTTTGTGGGTAAACCTGTAGATTACATTGCTTTTCCAGGAAGTGCAGAAGGTAAGGAAATTCGTGAGGTACTTTTAATAGAAGTAAAAAGTGGTGAAAGCCAGCTTTCGGAGCGGGAGAGGCAAATAAAAACGGCGGTAGAAAAGGGACGTGTTAAATACCTTACCTACCGCCTGCCATAATTGTTTTAGAAAACTAGCGTTTCTGGTTTTCCCTGATAAAGCCCATCTTGAGGTCTTTAAGTTTTTCGCTCATGGAAACCTTGTAGATGTGGGGGTTAAGAATGCGCTTGTAAGAGGCATCGAGTGTCTCTATTTCCTGCTGCATTTTGTGTCTGCTTAACTGAAGCTGTTCTGCTTCGGGAAGTCGTGGTTCAACCCTTTCACCTTTGGCAAGGCGTTTTTTGAGCATTGGCTTAATCTGTGCGGCACTGAAAGAGAAAGTTCTGTAGTCTCCCATGGGGTGATAGTAGCGGTATTCTTTTCCAGGCTCAATCACTTCGTCTTCCAGGGCGAGAATGTCTGCTTTTGCAAGACCGTTTGCATCAAAGAGACGCCATACGTTCTTAATGCCTGGGTTTGTTGTCTTTGCAGGATTATCGCTGAACTTCATTGCAGGAACCATCTTGCCGCTTGCCTTGTCATGACGGGCTGCGAGTTTGTAAACACCAGTAAAGCTGGATTCATTTCCGCCTGTGACCATGTGGGTTCCAACGCCCCAGCTTGCAATTGGAGCATTCTGAAGAACCAGTGTACTGATGATTTCTTCCGTAAGTTCATTTGAAACGGAGATGAATGCCTGAGGGAAACCTGCCTTGTCCAGTTCCTTGCGTACTTCCGTTGTAAGGTAGGAGATATCACCTGAGTCAAGACGGACACCAAAGTTGTATCCCTGTTCCACAAGTTTTGCACCTGCTTTGATTGCATTTTTAATTCCGCTTTTTAAAGTGTCGTAGGTGTCAATAAGGAAGATTGTTTTTTCAGGATAAATCTTTGCGTAGGCTTCAAAGGCTTCAAGTTCACTTGGGAAAGACATGATCCAGGAATGGGCCATTGTTCCCATAACAGGTATGCCGAATCTTTTTCCAGCCAGTGTGTTGCTTGTTCCTGCTGCACCGCCAATGTAACTTGCTCTTGTTGCACTCATTGCTCCGTCGGGGCCCTGTGCACGGCGAAGACCAAATTCCATTACGTTTCCTTTTTTGCTTGCAAGCCATACACGGGCAGTTTTTGTTGCAATAAGGCTCTGGAAGTTCACGTGGTTTAACACCAGTCCTTCAAGAATCTGTGCTTCAATGAGGGGTGCGTGAATGCGGACAAGTGGTTCCTGTGGGAAGATGATTGAACCTTCTTCAAAAGAGTAAAGGTCGCCTGTAAAGCGGAAGTCCTTGAGGTAATCAAGAAAGCCCTGGTCAAAAATTCCCTGTTCTTTAAGGTAAGCAATATCGCTCTCGCTGAAACGGAATTCAGTGATTATGTCCAGCAGGGTTTCAATTCCTGCAAAAACAGAAAAACCTCCGTTAAAGGGCTGTCTGCGGAAGAACATGTCGAATACAACTTCTTCGTTCATGTTCTCTCTCCAGTAACCCTGAGCCATGGTAAGCTCATAAAAGTCAGTGAAGAGTGCGCTTGTGATGCTGTCGTTATAGAGGCAGCCGTTTTCTTTTGTTGCCATTTTCTTCTCCATTAGATGTGTGAGGTGAGCCAGGCGATTACGTCTGATTCAACCTCTTCTTTATTTGTTTCGTTCAAGAGCTCATGTCTTGCATTTTCATAAAGTTTAATCTCAAGGTCGTTTACGCCGTTTGCCTTGTAGATGTCATGCAGGTTCTGAACAGTTGCGCCGTAACTTCCAACAGGATCACCTGTTCCGTCAATGAAAAGAACCGGAAGTGAATTGGGAATCTGTTTAATGTGGGCATCGTTGTGAATGTAAGTAAAGCCTGCAAACATATCGCAGAAGAAACCTACTGTACAGGTAAAGCCGCACCAGGGGTCCGCAATGTATTTGTCCACCTGTTCATTGTCGCGTGAAAGCCAGTCATAGGTTGTGCGGAGATTTTCAATCTTCTTGTTGTAGGCTCCGAATGCCATGCTGTCAATGAACTTGGAAATATTTTTCTTTCCTTTAAAAAGTTTTACTAAGTTTCCGACACATTTTCCTGCTCCCACAAGTGCCTTCTGTGGACCTGCAGTTCCGCAGAGAATAACACCGTCAAGGTCGCTGCCATATTTTTCAATCACGCACTGAGAGATGAAAGAACCAAAGCTGTGTCCAAAAAGAAATACTTTTTTTCCGGGGTAAAGTTTTCTTGCATTAAGAATCTCTTCGTGAATATCATCTGCAACCCGGAAGAAGCCGTCTTTGTCTGCAAGATAACCGAATTTTCCGCTGCCGTTTTCTTCAGCCAGTTTTGCTGTTTCTCCGTGACCCCTGTGGTCTTCTGCATAAAGTGCAATTCCCTTTTCCGAAAGCAGTGAACCGAACCTCTCGTAGCGGGCCGCATGTTCTGCCATGCCATGACTAAGCACTACAACTGCATTAACCTCTCCGTCAGGAAGCCAGTGATGTACTACATTTACATTTCCATCGCTCATCGTCATTTTTTCAGAAGCGTATTTCATTCTTGTTCCTCCTAGCATTTTTGACTGAATTCTGATAATATGCAGTCATGTCCGCACTTACTATCACAACAGACAAAATGGTCTTCGGTGGAGATTGTATCACAAATATTCAAGGAAAGAAAGTCTTTGTCCCCTATGCCCTGCCGGAAGAAAAACTGGAAATTGAAATTGTTCAGGACAGGGGTGACTATGCCCTTGCTAAAATAAACAAAATACTTGAGCCCTCTCCGCACAGGATAATTCCCTTTTGCAAAGAATACGGGCACTGCGGCGGCTGTAACCTCATGCATGCCAATCCGGATTATCAGAAGGAACTGCGCCTTTCCATTCTGCGTGATGCCTTTGAAAGAGAAGGAATAAGTGTGCCCGAAATTCAGCTGGTGTCTGGAAGTGACGAAGGGTACCGTTCAAGATTTCAGTTTCATAACGGCGGACTCATGGGAAAGAAAAGTAACGACGTTGTTCCCATTGAATACTGCCCCTGTGCAACAAAGGAAATCAATCATTTTTTAGAAGAAGTGCCCTTTGACGAACGGCCTCTCGGAAGAGTGCATGTTTTTGGGAGCGAAAAAATTTCTTCTATTCCTGAAGGCTACGATAAACTTGTAATTGCCCGGGAAGTAGAAAAAAACGGCTGGAAAGAAAGTAA
>JAEEKM010000340.1 GCA_016282455.1 Treponema sp.
GATGCTTTGTGAAGAAATTGAAAAAGAGTTTTCTTTCGATCCAAATGTTAAAGTAATGACGGTCGATAATTTTGCATTATGGATGTGTAAACAAAATGAAGAACAAAAGCTTCATTTTACAGGTGTTTTTGAAAAAAAACGTATATATCAGCAAGCTGCAAATCTTATAGGTGATATGTATGGAAAAACTGATGACAGAGGTTTTCAAATTCCTTTTTCACATTTTGGAACTACTTACAATCATGTTATTATTGATGAAGCGCAAGATTTAGGTAAAAATGAAATCGAAGATTCTAGTTTAATTGAGAATCTTCAAGCCGTTGTTCTTGAGGGAAGTGATGAAGGTTCCTTTATTGCATTCTATGATTCACTACAAAACATTCAGACATCTTCATATGGAAACGACCCAAATCTTCCAATACTGATCAAAAATTCATTTTGTCGTATCCCTCTTAAAACAAATTGTCGAAATACAAAACAAATTGATTATTTATCAAAAGAACCTTACTTACTAAGAAAAATGATAAAGGAGCGCTTATATAAAGCTTCTACTTTGAATGAAATACCTGGCAAAAAGCCAATATTCTATATTTGTATTAAAAATGAAGATAGCTATTTAATGAACTGTTTAGACTCAATTATTAATTCATTGCTTACTGAAGAAAAATTCCAAAAGTCAGAAATAGCAATTCTTACACTAACCACAGAAGATAAATCCTTTATTTATCCGCATCTTGTATCAAAGAAAGATAATGCGCATGAGAAATATTATTATAAAGATATTTTAGTAACTTCATGTAGAAAATTTAAGGGCTGTGAACGCAAATCCATTATTCTTATTGATTTTAATGAAACTTCTTTGCATGATGAAACTGCCATTAATACTTTTTATGTAGGAACAACAAGAGCGATTTACAATTTGAATATTATAACATCAATAACAAAGCAACAAGCTCATAGTATACTTATTAATGATATGTCTATCAAAGAAAAAGATATTAAAGAAGATGACAGAAAAGTTTTAGTAAAAACTTTAGGTGGCCTATGTAAGGAAGTTGTTTAGACAAAGAGTTACCTTATAAAATTATTTTGGTCATACATTGCATAAAACTTTTCTTCCGCCCCCCGGTTTTTTCGAGGGTCGGACCCGGAGAGCAATTTTAGAAATTTTATTGAATGAGCTGGATTTTTTTTCTGTTCCCGGTTAAAGATTTCTTGCCAAAATAGAGTGAAGTTTCTTAAAAATCGTTCCTTTTTGGCAAAACCCGACGCCCGAATGCTTTTATGCAGAACTTTTATACAGAATTCTATAAAATTCTGAGTTTAACTGAAAAAAATTGTGACTTTCAACGAAATTTGTGTTATTATCTTCTATATAAATAAGACTAAATCAGACAGTATGTGGTTATCTGAGACACTTAGGCGTCCCCTCACTGCTTGGACTGCATTACGGACAGGACGATGATGAAGAAGTTGAAGAAGTTGAATCCGTTCCTGTGGGGTTTGAACGGCAGCTGACAATGTACTCAATGGATTTTAAGGAATTTCTTTGGTCCAATGGTTACACGGATGAAGACATTGCCTACCTTAAGAGTTTTTACGATAACAGACAAAAGATTCCTGGTGACATATTACAAAAATATCAGTCGTTAATAAAAGAATACATTGTTGTCGGCGGAATGCCAGAAGTCGTAAATGATTTCGTAATGCACAAAGATTTTAATCGAGTCCAAAGCATTCAGGAAAAAATTCTTTCTTCTTATGATGATGACATTTCAAATCATGCAAAGGGTGTTGAAAAAATCAAAGTCCGCAAATGCTATGACAGCGTACCACGTCAACTTGCCCGCGAAAACAAAAAGTTCAAATACTCTGAGGTTGAAAAAGGCTCGACCTCACGGAAATATGCAGACAGTGTAACTTGGCTCGAAGATTCAAATCTTGTGCATATGTGCCGAAATGTTTTTGAACTCTATCTCCCGCTTAAAGCAAATTCAAAAGACAACGAGTTCAAGCTGTATTATAATGACACAGGACTCTTACTTGCCGCTACGGCTTCCAGACCAAACTTGCAGTTTTAAACGGTACAATAATTGGAAACGCAAAAGGCGGCATTTACGAAAACCTTATTTCAGAAATGCTGGTTAAACTCGGTTACCCCCTTCACTATTACAAAACCGAAAACAGCAGTATGGAAATTGAATTCATCATAGAAAAAGACGGAGGTGTCATTCCTGTAGAAGTTAAAGCAGGAAATTCCGACACACCTTCCCTCAACAACTTCCTTTCCAGGTTTAAATCAAAGTACGGACTGAAAGTAATTGACGGAAACCTTGGTGTGTCAGAAAACAAACTTATTCTTCCACATTTTATGGCCATGTTTCTTTAGGGGGAGTTATAGAAGATTGGTAAAGTAATATAGTAAAAATTATTCATACTTTACCCCAAAATAATCCAGGGTAGTTTTCATTGCATCCTGATTTTTTTTCCCACAGTGTCATTATTTGACACATTTTTATGCTATACTGTAAAGTATGAGAATCGCACATATTTCGGATTTACATTTGGGAAAGCAACTTAAAAACTTTTCCCTGATTGAAGACCAGGACTATATCCTGCAGCAAATCGTTTCCATTCTAAAGGAAAAAGAGGTAAACCTTCTGATGGTAGCAGGAGATGTTTTTGACAAAAGCGTTGCCAGCATTGAAGGACTAAAACTCTTTAGAAAATTCCTTAACAGTCTTGTGGCAAACAAAATTACAGTTCTCATCATAAGCGGAAACCACGACAGCAGCGAACGCCTCACTTTTGGCGCAGAGTTTATGGAAGATAAGAACATTTACTTTTCAAAAATCTACGACGGAAAAGTGGAGCCACTTACATTCACAGACGAATTCGGCAGCATAAAATTTTATCTTCTTCCCTTTATAAAAGTAAGCGAAGTGCGGCATTTCTTCCCGGAAGAAAAAATTGAAGACTACAACGATGCCCTCAAGGTTGCAGTTAAAAACCTGAACATCAACACAAGCGAGAGAAACATCATTCTTGCACACCAGGCAATTGCAAGTGCCCAAAGATGTGACTCCGAAGAAAGCATTATAGGCGGACTTGATAACGTTTCAGCAGAAGTGTTTAAAGACTTTGACTACACGGCTCTGGGCCACATCCACACTCCGCAGAAAATTTCAGAAAACGTAATCTACTGCGGTTCTCCCTTAAAATATTCTGCTTCTGAAATACAAAAAGACAAGTCCATGCCCGTAATAGACATTAAGGAAAAAGGAAACATTTCCATTGAATACGTGCCGCTTGTTCCCCTCAGGGATATTCGGGAAATAAAAGGTGAGTTCAGGGAAATTCTTGAAATGTCACAAAAAGATCCCAACAACAGGGAAGACTACATTAACATAATCCTTACCAACAAAACGGATGTTCTGGATGCAATTTCAGACCTGCGTCAGGTTTACCCCAACATTCTTCAGCTGACCTACGAGAGGGAACTGAACCAGACTGAAAATAAAATCGAAAGCATTGCTTTTGAAAAACATCAGTCGCCACTTGAACTCTTTGAAGATTTTTACAGGAACCGCCAGGGCGAAGAACTTTCTGACGAACAGAAAACTTTTATGCAGAACTTAATCGAAACAGTCTGGAGAGAAAACTAATGAGACCAATAAAACTTACCATGACAGGATTTGAATCCTACCTTGAAAAAACAGAAATTGATTTTGACAAACTCGGCACAAAGGGTCTCTACCTTATTTCAGGAGACACCGGCAGCGGAAAGACCACAATCTTTGACGCCATAACCTTTGCCCTTTACGGAAAACCCAGCGGCACAAACAGAGAAGCAGAAATGCTCAGAAGTGACTTTGCAGACACAGACACTCCCACAGAAGTTGAGTTCACTTTTGAAAGCCGGGGAAAACAATACCGCATTAAAAGAAATCCTGAGTACCAGAGAAAAAGCAAAAGGGGAACAGGAGCAACAGCAGAAAAAGCAAATGCAGTCCTTAAGTTTTTAACAACAGGAGACACTCCTGTAGAAGGAACCACAAATGTTGATGAAAAGGTTGTGGAAATACTAAAACTCAAGAAAGACAATTTCTGCAAGATTGCAATGATTGCCCAGGGTGCCTTTCAGGAAATGCTCACTGCCAAAACAGAGGATAAGAAAAAACTTTTCCGCGAACTCTTTGCTACAGAAAAATACAAAACCTTAACGGAGAATCTTAAAACAGAAAACAGCGCTGCAGAAAGGGAACTGTCAGAAAAAAAGAAAGCACTTAGCAATGCACTTAATGAACTCTATGCTTTTTCAGAAGAAAATTCCCGTATTGCAGAAATGAAAGCCACAGGTCTTGTAAGGCAGGAAGACATAGCCGCACTGGAAGAATACGAAAAAAAGACGGACGATAAATTAAAAAAACTCGACTCCGATTTTAAAAGCATTTCTGAAAAAATCAAGAAAAATGAAATTAACCTCAGGCAGGCAGAACATAAGGAAGAGTTAAAGAAAAATCTTCAGGTTACAAAAGAAGAAATCGCAAAAAAAGAAAACAGTTTAAAGCTGCTCTCAGAAAAACTTAAAGTCTGCGAAGAAAATCTCAGCAAAAAAACTTCTCTTTCTGAAGATGCAACAAGGCTAAAAGACTCTCTCGATGATTACCAGAAAATAAATGACGAAGAGAAAAAACTTTCCCTGCTCAGAAAAGAAATAATAACTTTACAGGAAGAGATTCAAAACAAGAAAAGACAACTTGAAGAAAAGCAGTCTTATCTTGAAAAAAATAAAGTTTTACTAAAAGAACTGGACAATGCCGGCCTCAATCAGCTTGAGCTGGAACAGGAATGCAAGAGGCTATACGAAATCACTAAAGATGCAAATGAAATTTTAAAACTCTTCGATGATCTTTCTTCTGTAGAAAAGGAATACAAGAAACTTACAGAAAATCTTATCGAAAAAGAGAAAGATACAGAAGAAAAACAAAATGAATACAACGAAAAACGCAGGCTCTACAATGCAGAAATTGCAGGCATACTTGCAGAAAGCCTCGAAGAAGGAAAGCCCTGTCCTGTGTGCGGTTCACTTCATCATCCAGAGAAGGCTTTAAAATCTCCGGCCGCTCCAAGTAAAGAACAACTGGAAGCTCTTGAAAAAAATGTTAATCAGCTCAAAGACAAATGTTCTTCACTTGCAAAAGAAGCAGGTATTAGCATGGAAAGAAAAACTTCCCTTGAAGAACAGATAAGAACAAATGCTTCAAAAATTCTTTCTGAACTTCCTGAAGAAATTCATGCAGTCTCAAAAAAGTTAGAGGAAACAATCAGCCAGACCAGCAGGGAACTTGAATCAAAAGACGCTGAACTTAAGGAAGCAAAAATTAAAGTTCAGAAAAAAAACAATCTTGAAAAAGAAATTCCGTCTCTGGAAGAAGCCGTCAAAACACTTTCCGAAAAAATCCAGGGGCTCGAAAAAGAGTCTATTGAAAAAGAGAGTGAAAAGAAGAACTCGGAAAATAATCTTTCTGAAAAAAAAGCAGGCCTTAAGTTTGAGGACATGCAGAAAGCAGCTTCTGCCCTGAAGGAACTAAACTTAAAGATTCAGAAAATTGATGCAGACTTTAAACAGGCACAGGAAGAATGCAATAACTGCGACAAGGACATTCATGCAGCAAAGGGTAAGGCAGAGCAGATTACTGCAGAAATAAATACACTGCCGGAGTACGACTTAGCTAAACTTTCCGAAGAAAAAAATTCTCTTAAGAATAGTCAGGATAAGATTCTTTCAGAAAAAGACAATCTTCTGGAAGCCCGTGGCCGCAATTCTTCTGCAATAAAGAGCATAAAGGAAATCACACCGCTTATTCCCGTGCTTGAAAAAAAGTATGAGATGATAAACAGCCTGTATCAGATTACAGCCGGTACCTCAAATGCAGACGGAAAACTTTCTCTTGAAACTTTTGTTCAGATAAAATATCTGGACGAGATTACCCGCTATGCAAATGCAAGACTTAAGGTTATGACAGACAGACAGTATGAACTTGTCCGCAAGACAGAAAAAGCCGACAACAGGAGTCAGTATGGTCTTGACTTTAACGTAAGGGATTTTTACACAGGAAAAGAAAGGTCTGTGCAAAGTCTCTCGGGCGGAGAAAAGTTTCAGGCTTCTCTTTCGCTGGCACTTGGACTTGCAGACGAGATTCAGAACAGCAACGGCGGAATAAAACTGGACACCATGTTCATTGACGAAGGTTTCGGCACACTGGATCAGGACACCTTAAACAAGTGCATGAAGTCACTGGAAGAACTGTCAAAGGACAACAAGCAGATCGGCATTATCTCCCATGTGGAAGAACTTAAGGAAAGAATTCCCCATAAGATATTGGTTACAAAAGACAAGTTTTCCGGAAAAAGTTCTCTTGAAATTGTAAATGACCTCTAGTTCAGGTTCAGGCAGGGAAGTGAATATTTACGAGGAGGAAGCAGAAAGAAGTTCCAGTGCGGTAAGGAGGCAGACGTTTTCTACTGCCACTCCCTCTGGAACAGAAAGCATACAGGGAGTGTAATTTACAATTCCCTTTATGCCGCATTCAGACAGGTGTGTGGCTATGCTCTGTGCTTCTTCCACCCCCACGGTGAGTATTGCAAACTCAATGCCTTCTTCTTTTATTACCTGCGCAAGTTTTGTCGTAGGATGCAAGGGGAAACTTGAGCGCAGTACTTCCGTGCGGTTTACGTTAGAATCAAAACCGGCAACAAGCACAAAAGCAGAATCATCAAGTTCCGTACTTTCAAGAAGTCTTTGTCCCATACGGCCCAGACCCACAATGCAGCATTTTTTTGTCTGACCGTCCTGTCCCAAAAGAGACGAGAGGGCTTTTTTGAGTTCACTAACCTTGTAGCCGTTAGATGCCCCGCACTTTACACCGAGAAGAGAAATGTCGCGCCTTACCTGTGGGGCACTCCAGCCAGTGAGTTCTTCTATTTTCTGAGAAGTTATCTGACTTTCGGAGTAACCCGCAAGCAGCCGCCCAAGAAGAACAAGACGCTTCCTGGACGGAGATGGAATGTTTTCCACTTTTATTTTTTAAGCACCACGAGGACAGGAACATCTTCAAAGTAAGGACTTGTAATGATTGTTCCTTCGGGAATATCACGGTTTGCGTATTTATCAAAGGAGGCTTTAGGTACCATTGATTCCAGTGCCTGGTTTTCTTCGCTTAAGTGAAGGGCCATTCTTTCTTTAATGTAATTTTCCCTTTCTTCTTCTGTGGTAATAACAGTTGCAGGAAGATGAGAAGAACCACGGGTCCAGAAAACAACATCTACGGTTTCACCGGCAAGAGCAGAAGCACGTGCAAGACTGTTCACCTGAACAATAGAAATATTTTTGTCAAGTTTTTTTCCAATCAGAGAAAGAAGGGCTGTGTTAAAGCCTGCAAAAGTTCCGTCAGCGGCAACATAGTCCATTGGTGGAAGTGAACCGGTTACTGCAACTTTAATTGTTTCCCTGCCTTCTACATTTTCAATCGGAAGGGGCTTAATTTCTCCGCCGTTCATCTGTCCGTAAATCTGTTCTTTTACAAGAGCCTCAAGTTCACCGCTTGCCTTAAGTTCTGCAATCACCTCATTGAACTTATTGCAGAGGTCTGCATTTTTTTCAAGGAACATAAAGGAATAGCTGTCACTCAAAAGATTGATTGCTTCATAAGCAAAACTGTCAGGGTCTCTTTCTTTGTCAAGGTCAAACTCAAAAGACTTCATGAGTTTGTCATCTTTTGCGCAGAGATAATTTGCAGTTGACTGGGAAAGTCCGTCAATACCACTTATTTCTCCGGCTTTTAATGCAAGAAGAAGAGAATCAAGGTCGTCGTAAAACTTAACCTTCTGTGCCTGACTGCTTTTAGTTTTTTTGTAGTCCGGGTCATTTGACTTACAGTAGCCCTGTGCCATCAGCAGATCCAGAGTCTGAAATCTTTTCCAGAAAACTTCTGCATGTTCTTCTTCACTTCTGTTCAGGTAAGAAAGTGCACCTACCGGTTTGGCTTCTGTTTTTTTATTACATGCAGTAAACGTACCGCAAGCTACAGCAAATGTAAGTAAGGCTGAGGCAAAAATCTTTGTTGCGTTCATAAAAAATCTCCTAGAAAAAGTTTCAGTTTTATTATGCAAAAAAAATGCTGTCCAAAAAGCATCCTGTGACAAACTTTTCAGACAGCAGTTTTTTACAGTTTATTTTTGAAGTGCTACAGGGACTGCAATATCCATAAAGTAAGGAATTGTTGTAACTGTTCCTTCAGGAATATCACGGTTTACAAGATTATCAAATGAAGGGTATACAGAAAGCATGGCTTCGATTGCATCATTCTCAAGAGGAGTATAAACACCCTTCTGCATCTCAATGTATTTATTGCGCTCTGTAGCGTCTTCAATATATTCTGTGCTGCGGGTCCAGAAAACTACATCTACGGTTTCACTTGCAAGGGCTGTTGCACGTCCACCGCTGCTTACCTGAACAATCTCAATGTTCTTGTTGAGTTTTTTTCCAATCACGGCAAGAAGGGCTGTGTTAAAGCCTGCGAATGTTCCGTCAGAAGCAACATAGTCCATTGGTGGAAGAGAACCGGTTACTGCAACCTTTATTGTCTCTCTGCCGGAAACGTTTTCGATTGGAAGAGGCTTAATCTCTCCGCCGTTCATCTGACCGTAAATCTGTTCATTAACAAGAGTGTCAAGTTCACCGGTTGCCTTGAGTTCTGCAATAACTGCACTGAACTGGTTGCAAAGTTCTACATTCTTTTCAAGGAACATAAAGGAGAAGCTGTCTGCAAGAAGTCTGAAGGCATCATCTGCAAAACTTCCAGCTGGTCTTTCTTTTTCAAAGTTTACTTCAAGTTCTTTCTGAATTGAATCATTATGAGAAACAAGATAATTTGCAGTTGTCTGAGAAAGACCGTCAATTGCACGAATCTCACCTGACTTAAGGGCCATGATAAGGGAATCAAGGTCATCATAATATTTAATTTTTGGAGGATTAGCAGGTCTTCTCTTTTTTACACTTTCTCCGACAGGCGAAATGTAGCCCTGTTCAGTAAGAAGGTCAATAGTAGCCCTTTTTGCCCAGAAAGCGGCAGCATGGTCTTCTTCACTTCTGTTCAGGAAGGAAAGAACTCCGACGGTATTGCTCTCTGTGTTTTTACTACATGCAGTAAATGTACCGCAAGCCACAGTCAGTGCCAGCAGTGCACCGGTCACAATCTTTACAAGTTTCATAAAAAACTCCTTATAATTTGAAAGCAAGATATATTACTCACTATTATAACACAACATTCAGTATTCTGCAAAAAAAGTTGCATTTTTTTTGTAGTCCGGCCCTGACACAAGTATGGCACAGACCCTGTCATTAATACGCGTTAATCTAAATGCTAAAAAACATACGGTAAATAGAAAATTGACACTCCACTCCCGTGTCATCTGCCATGGGGCCTGGCACGGTTGCAGGCGAATATTAGTTGAACATAGAATTTTGCACCACAATCTGGTTATTATTTCTGTTAATTACTGCGGCTGCAAATTGCCACCCATGCCAGCTGCCACTCCGTTGCGTGCCAATTTTCCTTCACAATTATTGTATTTACAAGCAATTATCAGTACAGACATATTATGTTGAAAATTAATACTATTAAACAGTTATGAA
>JAEEKM010000341.1 GCA_016282455.1 Treponema sp.
CGCTTCGGGAAAACCGTGGCGGGAATCGTGCTGTTTGTATCCGGCATCATTTCGCATATAGTTCTATCCCTCATCATCGAATCCGATGACCGTTCTCTTTCAAATGCTTCTGCATCTCAATCAGACTAGGAATCAACGGCTGAACGACCTTCCGAAATCGGAAGGTGATGCAGGTAACAGCGGTTAAAAGATTTCTTGACTTCTAGAGCGTACAATCGTATTATTCAATTAAAGATGGGCAAAGGAAGAAGCCAAATATAGGAGTGCTGGCGGGTTCGCTCGGGGCAGTCGGTTCAAATCCGACCGCCTTTGCCTATCTTACTTTTTCAGATTCCAAAATTCTTTTGCTGAACGACCTTCCGAAAACGGAAGGTGATACAGGTATGTTTGCCTTTGCGAAGAATCAATGTTATCATGGAGATATGGAAAGCATGACAAGCAATGAATTCAAGCTGCTGCTTAAGCTCATCGTAAAGCTGTTGAAAGAGGGAAAGACACAGGAAGTCATAGCTCTTTTGGAGGAAACGATTAAGGACGCTTAGACGGTAGTGGAATCGGCACGGGCGGAGATTCTTTTGGGTCTCCGCCTTTTTTATGCTTCCCATAGATTCATGGAGAACAATGAACGAAAAAGCTGATTGCCTTTATTTTTGGGTAGTCGGCTTTTTTTTTCTATGGCATCGTAAGCACGGAATTCACGCTGGAATATCAAGGGCGGTTTTCTTCCGTCTGCAATGACGGGATGCCGTATATCTTTTTTTAGCCGTAAAACACGGCAAGGAGGCAAATTAAAATGAACTGGACTCCATTCCGAAAACGGAAGGTGATGCAGGATTCGTTCTGACTTTTGGACTCAGAGCTGATTCGGGCTTGGTCGGGGCTGCGGTCTTTGGTCATTGAGCAGCGCACAGCGCGTATCGAAAAGACCAAAGAGCAACAAGTCTGCACAAACGGCAAAGCCGTTTGTGACATATTCTTATTAGCAAGCCACGAATTCTTTTTTCAAGAAATCCAAGTCAAGCTCCGGATAAAGAACATGCTTTGAAAGAAGTGCGTTCACTCTCTTTCGTGCCTCATCTTTTACATTCGGGTCAAGGACGATTTTTCCTTTCGCTGGTTTTCCGTCTTTCGTAACACCAGGTTTTGTTCCCTTGAACACAAAATCAAGGATTGAAGCCACCTCAGCCATATCTTTCTCGTCAAATCCAAGCGTCGTAAGAGCAGGCGTTCCCGCGCGGATTCCAGAAGTCCACCATGCGCCGTTCTTATCATACGGAAGCGCATTTGCGTTCGCCGTGATTCCGCACTCAAACAAAGCGGCTTCAGCCTGTTTTCCAGTCAAGCCGTAAGTCGTAACATCGATGAGCATAAGATGATTCTCAGTTCCACCCGTCTGAAGCCTCATTCCGAGCTTCATGCAGTTATCGGCAAGAGCCTGCGCGTTTTTGACGATATTCTGAGCATAAGCCTGATATGCAGGTGAGTTCGCTTCCTTAAAAGCGATTGCTTTTGCCGCCATGACATGCGGAAGCGGTCCGCCAAGAACCATCGGGCAGCCCTTATTAACATAGTCAGCATATTCTTTCTTACAAAGAATCATGGCACCGCGCGGTCCGCGAAGAGTTTTATGCGTAGTAGTCGTAACAATATCAGCCCATTTTACAGGGTCATAATCGCCAGTAAAGACCTTTCCTGCCACAAGACCTGCAAAATGCGCCATATCAACCATGAGAACGGCTCCGCACTTGTCGGCAATCTCCCTGAATCTTTTGAAATTGATTTTTCTAGGATATGCAGAATAGCCTGTGAGTAAAATAAGCGGCTTCACTTCCATCGCCTGCTTTTCGATTGCGTCATAGTCCAAAAGTCCTGTGTCCTTGCTTACTCCGTAAGGATGAGACTCAAACATACGCGCAGAAACATTCATTTTATAACCATGAGTCAAATGGCCGCCACAAGAATAATCAAGCCCCATGAGCTTCTGATTTCCGAACCGTTTTCTAAGCTCATCGAACTGAGCATCCGTCAGGTCATTAAGCGATTTTACACCAAGTTCTTCCAAAGTCGGTGTCTCAACCTTCGCGCTCAAAATTGCCCAATAAGCCACAAGGTTTGTGTCCGCGCCAGAATGAGGCTGAACATAAGCGTAATCCGCGCCAAACAAATCCTGAGCCTCTTTTGCAGCAGTCATCTCAACTGAATCAACATTGACACAACCGCCGTAGTAACGATGTTCAGGATAGCCCTCGGCATATTTATCCGTAAGCAAATTGCCCATAGCAGCCTGCGTACTGAGCGAGCAGTAATTCTCGGACGCAACGAGCTTCAAATGAGTTCTCTGATTTTCGATTTCTTTCACAACATCAGCAGCAATAGAAGGATTTACAGAAGCAACCTGCTGAAGATTTGCAACATACGCGCACATTGCGGCCGTAGGTTTTCCGCCACATGAGCTGAGATAATTTTCCAAAGGTGTAGCCATTTTTTTACTCCCTGACAATTTGCAATAAATTTGATAGTCAATATAATTCTATTGAAAAAAAAGAATATTCACAATAAATCTGCTTAAAAAAAATAAAGCCACCCCTGTCTCTCAAGGAGTGGCATACGAATAAACTTTATGAAAATTTATTCTGCGCTGGCTTCACCTGCAGAAGCCTTTGAAGCCCTTGCTTCTTTTTTTGCAACATTTTTCATTGCGGCGTTGCAATACTTACAGATTTTTACAGTTTTTCCATCAATCTCTTTTTCATAAAGAACTTTGATGTTTTCTTTACCGCATTTTGGACAAGTTCCACGTCCATGCTGTACTTCAGCTCTGATTCCAGCTCCACGATGTGCTTTAGACATTTAACTCTCCTTATTCAGCAGCTGCTTTTGCTTTTTTTGATTTTTTCTCAGTTTCTTCTGCTTCTTCTCCAGTCGGCAATTTATAATCGACCAACTCAAGAATTACAACATCAGCAGCATCTCCCTGACGGAAACCAATTTTCAGAATTCTGGTGTAACCACCATTTCTTTCTTTCATTCTCGGTCCGATTTCAGTAAAGAGCTTATTGAGAATTTTTTCGTCCTGAATGAATTTTGCGACAATTCTTCGGTTATGCACAGAATCTTCTTTACTGCGCGTAATCATTTTCTCAGCATACTTACGAATCTCTTTAGCCTTTGAACTTGTCGTTGTGATTCGTTCAAAACGGAAAAGAGAAGTCACCATATTCCGTGACATAGCACGGCGGTGAGCTGTTGTTCGTGAAAGCGGATTAAAACCATTTCTATGATTCATTTGACTCTTCCTTCTGTTCCGGTTTATTTAAATTAGTTTTAAGATGACTGTAATCAGAAGAAGTCATTCCCAAGTGCAATCCCCACTCAGCCAACTTTTCTTTTATTTCAGTCAAACTCTTTTTACCGAAATTACGTGTTTTAGCAATATCATCTTCGGTTTTCTTTGTCAATTCACCAATAGTTCTGATGTTTTCCTTGTGCAGACAATTAGCTGATCTTACCGACAGCTCCAATTCCTCCACAGGAGTACTCAACAACTGACGAACTTTATCATCGCCTTCGTCAAAGTCATCGTTACCCAAAACATCATTCTCACTAAAATTAACAAAAATAGAAAAATGATCTTTTGCAATTTTTGCAGCTTCTGCAAGAGCATCTTCCGGAGATACTGTACCATCAGTCCAAATCTCAAGAATCAACTTATCATAGTCGTTTCTCTGACCAACTCGACATGGCTCAATTGCATACTTTACTTTTTTTACAGGCGTAAAACAAGCATCAATTGGAATTGTGCCAACAATTTCAATATAGTTTGCATTTAACTCTGCCGGAACATACCCTCTTCCCAAATCAATCTGAATTTCAATATCAAGACGGGCTCCATCCATCATTGAAAATATAGTCTCGCCTTTAGAAAGAATCTCCAGCTGACCATCCCTTTGGAAATCGTCACTCTTTACAGTCCCAGGTCCTTTGAAAGAGAACAACAATGTATCCTGCTCCCTCTCATCAGGCAATCTTAAACGAAGCTGCTTTAAGCTATTCAAAATTTCCAATGTATCTTCGGACACATTGGGAATAGTCTCGAATTCACTTGAAACAACATGTGAAACATCTTCTTCATCGAAGACAGTTATTCTTACAGAAGAAATTGCATACCCCTGAATTGACGACAGAAGGACACGACGAAGTGTATTTCCTACAGTCGTACCAAACCCTGTCTCAAAAGGATATGCAGTAAATTTTCCATAATTTGGATTCGTTTCAAGATGTTCGAACTGTATACTCTTTGGCTTTTTGAACCCTTTAAGCAGATTTTTACGAGCCATCTGAACTCCTTATACCGGTACTTGTTAATAAACTGCAATATAAACAGATGTTAAACACCTTTTGACTTGCTTTATATCTAGTTTTCAGCAGTCTGTTGGGGAAAACAATCCCCAAACGAAATTACATACGACGAGTTTTTCTTGGACGACAACCGTTGTGCGGAATAGGAGTAACATCAGAAATTGATTTTACTTTTAATCCCAACGCACCCAAAGAACGAACAGCATTCTCGCGTCCCATTCCTGGTCCTTTCACAAAAACATGAACTTCGCGCAGACCATAGCTCAAAGCCTTCTGCACAGCAGTTTCTGTTACAGACTGAGCGGCAAACGGCGTAGATTTCTTTGCGCCCCTGAAGCCAAGTCCACCGGAAGAAGCCCAAGAAAGCGCATTGCCATTCAAATCAGTCACAGTAACAATTGTGTTATTGAAAGTTGCCTGAATATAGACATTTCCTTCGTAAACGCTCTTTTTTTCCTTTCTCTTTTTTACAGTAGCCATTAAATTACTCCTATGTATTAGACTGCCTTCTTCTTGTTAGCAACTGTCTTTTTCTTACCTTTGCGAGTACGAGCATTCGTGCGTGTTCTCTGACCACGAACAGGCAATCCTTTTCGGTGTCTAAGACCACGATAACAACCTATGTCCATAAGTCGTTTGATGTTAAGACCAATTTCACTTCTCAAATGACCTTCGACTTTATACTCAGAATCAACAATTGCACGAAGCTGTGCCTGCTCTTCCTGAGTCAAATCATTAATCATTGCCTCTGGCTTTATTTTTGCTTTCTCACAAATTTTCTGTGCTGAAGACTTTCCGATACCATAGATATAAGTCAACGCTATAACTACATGTTTGTTCGGAAGATCAACTCCTGCTATTCGAGCCATCTAAAACTCCTTAACCCTGTCTCTGCTTATGTTTCGGATTAGTACAAATGATGCGAACGACACCATTTCTTCTAATAATCTTACATTTATCACAGATGGGCTTAACACTGGTTCTTACTTTCATAAAACCTCCAAAAAAGGTAAAGCCTTATTATTCTAAGACATTATCCTTTTTTATTCTAGTCCATAAATTCTACAAATTTCGCGAACGCAACTTGCCTTTTTTTACAAGACCGTCTGCATGATGCATTTTCAACAACGCTTCTATCTGGCTCATCGTGTCCAAATCAACGCCGACAAGAATCAACAAAGAAGTTCCTCCCATCAACATTGCTATTGACTGAGGGAAGCTGAACAATATCTGAATTATTGTCGGCAAAACAGCTATCAATGCCAAATATAAAGAACCAGGCAAAACCAAACGGTTCAATATCTTCTGCATATATTCTTCTGTTTTGTCAGTTCTGATTCCAGGAATAGAACCACCATTCTCTCTTATATTCTTCGCAATTTCAACAGGATTCAATGTAACCTGCGTATAAAAATATGCAAAGAAAATTATGAGCAGAACCAACAGAACATTATAAACGATACCTGTTGGTGTCAAAATCATTGACAACCGCGTAACCCAACGAGCAGAACTCTGATTGCTACCAAAACTTGAGATTATCTGCAATGGGAAAGTCAAAAATGAAGAGGCAAAAATAACAGGAATAACCCCAGAAGGATTAATCTTGAACGGAATATAGGTATTTTGCCCACCAAACATTTTTCTTCCGACTACACGCTTTGCATAGTGAACCGGAATTCTTCTTTCCCCTTGCTGCTCAAACACTACCAATGCAATTATAGCCATAAACATAATGAAAACTATAATAACAAAGACAGCATTTATCTCGCCACTGGAAACCTTACTGCCCAATTCCATAATTGCATTTGGCAATCTTGCGACAATACCAGCAAAAATCAACATTGAGATTCCATTTCCAATACCGTGCGAAGTAATCTGGTCACCGAGCCAGACGGTAATCATAGCCCCAGTGGTTACAGTTAACATCGCAAGTAACTTAAAAGAAATCGGTCCCATTGTAATCAAATTTGAATATTCCGCAATTCTGTTAATACCATCTGCATATACAGTAACAGCAAGCGACTGAATCAAACAAACGAATACAGTTCCTACTCTTGTCCAAGTAGCAATCTTACGCTGACCACCGTCCTCCTGAGCTATCCTCTTTAGAGAAGGGAAAATAATCAGCGCAAGCTGCAAGATAATCTGTGTTGATACATATGGCATAACACCAAGCATAAACACAGAAAAGTTTGAGAATGCACCACCAGCAAAGAAGTCCATATAACTTGCAAAAGCATTTTTGTTTGATGAAACAAGATCATCAAAATACTTCGTAAGCACACTTGCGTCGATACCTGGAATTGTAATTACGCATCCAAGTCGAAATACAACAAGAATTAAAAAAGTAAAAAGTATTTTACTTCTAAGCTCTTTAATTCTAAAAATGTTTGCTATAGGATTTTTTGCCATGTGTTTCTCCAGTTTCCACTACAATTAATTTACTCTGCAACTTTTACAGAGCCACCTGCCTTTTCGATTTTATCTTTGGCAGAAGCGGAAACCTTGTCAACATCAACCGTCAATTTCTTCGTCAACTCACCGTTGCCAAGTACTTTTATAGAACAATCTGCTGACTTTATAACACCTTTTTCCAAAAGCGTCTCTTTTGTCACAGACTCTCCTGAAGAGAATTTCTCCTCAAGAATATCAATGTTAACAATAACAAACTCTTTCTTAAAAGGATAATTTGAGAAACCTCTGTGTGCAATTCGCCTGTAAAGTGGCATCTGACCACCTTCAAAACCGATGTATGTTTTTCCACCAGAACGCGACTGCTGTCCTTTGTTTCCCTTTCCAGCTGTAGTACCACTTCCAGAAGAGGAACCACGTCCAACAATGCGCTTTTTCTTATTTGCACCTTCTGGTGCGCTCAAAATAAAATCTGCCATTATTTTGACTCCTCAACTTTTACCAAATGTGATACAGATGCAACCATTCCAAGAAGTGCAGGATTAGCTTCTTTTACTACAGAAGAGTTCAATTTTTTCAAACCAAGACTTCTTACTGTAGCTTTCTTCTCTGGTTTCTGACCAATAACACTCTTAACGAGAGTAATTTTAATCTGTCCAGCCATATTTTAACCCCACATTTCCTGCAAAGACTTTCCTCTGCTTGAAGCAACAGCTTTTGCATCCATAATTCCAGCAAGTGCGTTAAATGTTGCCCTAACAACATTCACAGGACTTGAAGATCCCAAAGACTTTGAAATAACATCAGAAGCACCGATAGCGTCCATAATTGCGCGAACAGTACCACCAGCGATAATTCCAGTTCCTGGGCATGCAGGCTTCAGAAGAATTGAAGAACTCTTGTATTTACCAAGCATCTCATGTGGCAAAGTTCCGTTTTTAACAGGAACGCTCACAAGATTTCTTCTTGCCTTCTCAAGACTTTTTCTGATTGCATCAGAAACATCATTAGCTTTTCCAAAACCAAAACCAACATGACCATTTCCATCACCGACAACAGTCAGTGCAGAAAAAGCCATCCTACGTCCACCTTTTACAGTCTTTGCAGTACGATTTAATCTTACAAGCTTCTCGATGAATTCTTTTGAGTCTTTTTCTTTGTCGAATTTATTCTGTTTTTCCATAAACTCTCCTAGAAAATTATCCCTGCTTTGCGAGTGCCATCAGCAAGGGCTTTTACAACGCCGTGATACAAGTAACCATTTCTGTCAAACACAACTGTTGTAATTTTTTTATCCTGCAAACGCTTGCCAAAAGCTTCACCCAATTTTGCAGCACCATCAGTATTTGGTTTCAAATCTGCGAATTCTTTCTCCAAAGTTGAGATAGAAGCAAGTGTTTTACCCTCATCATCATCAATAACCTGAACATACAAATTCGTATTGCTTCGTGTTACAGTCATACGAGGTCTATTTGCAGTTCCATAAATTGATTTTCTGATATGTACTTTACGATGCAGACGTTTTCTTGTTTTATCGTTTAATTTCTTCAACATTTAACTACACCTTATTTTACACCAGTTTTACCAACTTTACGTCTGATAATTTCAGTGTCATAACGAATACCCTTACCTTTGTAAGGCTCAGGTTTTCTTAATTTACGAAGCTGAGCACTAAACTCACCTACCAACTGCTTGTTTATTCCACTAATAGTAACTTTACCCTGAGCATCGGCAGTTACAGTAAGTCCCTCTGGGATTACAGCAATGAAGTCAGATGAGAATCCGAGATTCATAACAAGCTCTTTTCCCTTAACTTCTGCACGATAACCAACTCCAGTAATTACAAGCGTCTTTGAGAAGCCAGTAGTTACACCAGTTACCATATTAAATATCAAATTGCGGTAAAGACCATGAGCCGCACCAGCTTCTTTTGAATCAGAAACTGGTTTCAAAGTCAACTGACCATCTTTAACATCAATAGTAACCAAGTTAGTGTTTACAGTCTGTGAAAGCTCACCTTTAGGTCCTTTTACAGCTACAACATTGTCTTTTACTGTTAAAGTTACCCCTGCCGGAATAGCAACAGGAAGTTTTCCAATCTTTGACATTCTTTCCCCCTATTACCAAACCTTACAAATCAGCTCACCGCCTACCATTTTCTCGCTAGCTTTCTTTCCAGTTGTTACACCCAAAGAAGTAGAAACAATCAATGTTCCATAGCCATTGAAAACTCTTGGCAGCTCTTTATAGCCTGAATAAACACGACGACCTGGTTTTGAAATTTTCTCAACACCATGTATAACAGAATTGTTGTTATCATCATACTTCAAGAAAATGCGGATAACATTCTTGTTGTCTTCCTGAACTTTCTTGAAATTTTTGATATATCCTTCTGTTTTAAGGATTTTTACAATTTCCAACTTGAGTTTTGATGTAGGAACATCAATTTTCTCGTGTCGGACCAAAACAGCATTACGGATTTTTGTAAGCATATCTGCAATTGGATCTGATGCACTCATTTTTCTTCTCCTACACCTACCAGCTCGACTTTGTTACGCCTGGTAACAAACCTTCACCAGCCAACTTACGAAAACAAATACGACAAATCTTAAATTTGCGGAGATAACCACGAGGGCGACCGCAAATTTTGCAACGATTGTACTGTCTTGTTTTAAATTTTGGCGTTCTGTTCGCCTTGATAACCATAGATTTCTTAGCCATGATTCCCTCTTACTTTCTAAAAGGCATATTGAATTTTGTAAGCAATGCCTTAGCTTCAGAATCTGTCTTTGCACTAGTTACAATAGAAATATTCATACCAGAAATCTTAGTAATTTTATCAAAATCTATTTCCGGGAAAATAATCTGCTCTGTAATACCCAAAGAAAAATTTCCATGTCCGTCAAAACCTGTTGCCTTAATTCCGCGGAAATCTTTTACACGAGGCAAAGCAACATTAATAAGACGATCCAAGAACTCATACATCATATCGCCACGAAGAGTAACCATAGCCCCAACTTCATTTCCTTCACGGAGCTTGAAGTTCGCAATACTTTTCCTTGCCTTTGTTTTTACAGCATGCTGACCAGTAATCTGAGTAAGATCAGTAACTGCGGCATCAAGGAGTTTCTTGTTCCCAAGGGCTTCACCGACACCCATGCTTACAACCACTTTCTTAATCGCAGGAATTTGCATTACAGAAGAATAACCAAGTTCCTTGAAAAGCTCAGGAGCGATTGTATCTTTATAGACTTTCTTAAGCCGAGGTACATATTTATCCATTACAGTGCTTCTCCACACTTACGGCAAACACGAAGTTTTTTATCACCGTCAATTTTATAACCGATTTTTGTAACACCGCATTTTTTACATACGATAGCTACATTTGAAATATGCAAAGGAGCTTCAATCTCAACAATACCACCCTGATCCTGCTGAGATCTCTTTCTCATTGCTTTTTTAACAATGTTGATTCCAGATACGATAACTGCATCTTTCTTTGAAACAAGACCAAGGACAGTTCCACGCTTTCCTTTATCTTTTCCAGCAATTACCTGTACTGTATCATCTTTATGAATCTTGAATTTTTTAATCATTATTCATAACCCCTTACAAAACCTCAGGAGCAAGTGAAACTATTTTCATATAGTCCATATCACGAAGCTCACGTGCTACAGGTCCAAAAATACGCTTTCCTTTAGGATTCTTATCATTGTCAACAATAACGCAAGCATTATCATCAAAACGAATATATGTTCCATCAGGTCTGCGATACTCTTTTGAAACTCTGACTACAACAGCTTTCTCTACAGCCCCTTCTTTGATTGTAGAAGTCGGAATTGCTTCCTTTACCGCTACCACTACAATGTCACCGATTCCAGCATATCGGCGGTGAGAACCGCCGAGTACTTTAATTACCTGAACAAGCTTTGCTCCAGAGTTATCGGCAACAACCAATTTTGATTGCATTTGAAGCATAATTAACCCCTTGTACTATTTTGCCCGCTCAATAATCTCAGCCAGTCTCCAGCATTTATCTTTGCTGATTGGACTACATTCAATAATACGAACAGTATCACCAACATGAGCATCATTATTTTCATCATGAGCCTTACATTTTTTAGTACGTGTTACGTATTTCTTATAAAGAGTATCCATTCTTTTGGAATCGATGGACACAACAATAGTTTTGTCCATCTTATCACTTGTGACTATACCTATAAAAGAACGCTTTGTACCCTTTGTCTGAACGTTTTGTTCTTTCACATTCAACTCCTACTTATTCAACCCGTCGAGTTCTTTCTGACGAATAAGTGTATTCAATGTTGCAATTCTACGGCGAAATGTTCGCTTTTGAACAGGGTTATCAACATGTCCTACAATCATTTGAAATCTCAAATCCATGTAGTTCTGTTTCAATTCTTTTCGCTCCGCAACCAATTCGGCATAAGACAACTCATTCAAATTCTTCTTTTTCTTATCAGCCATCTTTTACTCCTTAGTAGGTTTTAAAGCGATTCTTGTTTTGATAGGCAATTTGCTTGCTGCCAAAGCCAAAGCCTGCTCTGCAAGTTTTACATCAATACCGCCAATCTCAAACAAAATAACACCAGGTTTGATTACAGCTGCCCAGAACTCTGGAGCTCCCTTTCCTTTACCCATTCGAGTATCAGCTGGTTTCTTAGAAACAGGCTTATCTGGGAATACGCGCAACCAAACATTTCCTTTACGCTCAAGCTTTCTATTAATCGCAACACGCGCAGCTTCGATATGTTTAGCGTTAAGCCAAACTGGCTCCATTGCAACCAATGCAATCTCACCAAAATCGATATTATTGGCACGCGTGGCATTTCCTTTAATTCTACCGCGCTGAACTTTACGGTGAATAACTCTCTTAGGACTAAGCATTTAGTTACTCCTTTGAAGTATTTGAAGAACGAGCAGGGCGTTTGCCTCTCGGTCTGTCATTCTCACCGCCCTGACCCTTTTCAGAACGCGGCTTCCGTACAGCCTGATCATTCAAATCATTCATCTCATGACCATAATTCATGCCATTGTAAACCCATACTTTTACACCAATTTTACCGTATGTTGTATGAGCCTCATATGTACCATAATCAATGTCTGCACGAAGAGTATGAAGAGGAACGCGACCTTCCTTATGTTCTTCACTTCTTTTCATATCAGCACCACCAAGACGACCAGAAATTCTTATCTTGATGCCCTGTGCCCCACCTTTCATTGCATTAGCAGAAGCCTGTTTCAAAGCCTTGCGGAATGAACCGCGGCCTGCAAGCTGGCGACCAACATTCTGCGCGATGAGAGATGCGTTTATATCAGCACGTTTGATTTCCTTAATCTTAATCTGAACTTTCGTTCCAGGAAGTTTAGACTGGATATCTGCACTGATTTTTTCAATTGTCGCACCTTTCTGACCAATTATAATTCCTGGTCTAGCAGTATGAATTACAATAGTTACACGCTGTGGATGACGAACAATTTCAATTTCTGCAATCTCTGCGTTCTGACATTCTGGCAAAGATTTTACCATATCACGGATTTTCAAATCTTCCAAAACATAATCTGCATACTTTCTGAAATTCGCATACCAGCGAGACTGCCATGTCTTATTAATACCAAGACGCAATCCTATTGGACTAACTTTCTGACCCACTTTATTCCCCCGCTTTTTCGTCAACGATAACGGTGATATGGCACATTCGCTTCAAGAGCTGATCTGCACGACCACGAGCACGGAACCAAACTCTCTTGAGTCTCGGACCTTCGTCAATGCGAATTTCCTTAACATACAATGTGTCTTCATCAAGTTTCTTGTTAGCATACAAAGCATTTGCAACAGCGGACTTCAAAGTGTTTTTAATCAACTTTGCGCCCTTCTGAGGCATATTGTCAAGAATCGACAAAGCTTCTGAACAAGACTTTTGATTTATTACATATGCTACCGGACGAACCTTTGTAGGAGATGCAATAAGGAATTTTGTAGTGGCTACATAACCTTTCTTCTCAGCCATAATATCCACCTTATTTACCTGCTTTTTTGTCTGTACCGCCATGTCCCTTGAATGTACGTGTTGGGGCGAACTCACCGAGCTTGTGACCTACCAAGTTCTCCGTAACATACACAGGAATCCATGACTTACCGTTGTAAACACTGATTGTGTTTCCAACCATTTCTGGAATAATTGTAGAGCAGCGAGAATATGTCTTTATCATCTTCTTGTCTGACTCTTTATTCATCTCTATTACTTTCTTGTAAAGACTCTTTTCAATGAAAGGTCCTTTTTTAACAGATCTTGACATTGTCTACCTCTTTAGAGTTACTTCTTGCGACGTGAAACAATGAATCGACTTGAAGTCTTTCTCTTGTTGCGGGTCTTGTAACCCCTACAAGGCTGTCCCCAAGGAGAAACAGGCACATGACCTTTTCCAGCACCTTCACCACCACCAAGCGGATGATCAACTGGGTTCATTGCCATACCTCTAACAGTTGGACGAATACCAAGCCATCTTCTGCGACCAGCCTTTCCAAGCTGAGTATTCATTCTCTCTTCATTGCCAACAACACCAATTGTTGCATAGCATTTTCCAAGAATACGCCTTGTTTCGCCAGAAGGAAGACGAATGATAACATACTCACCGTCTTTAGCAGCAACCAATGCGCTTGCTCCAGCAGAACGCGCAAGCTGTCCGCCACGTCCAAGCGTTAATTCAATGTTATGAATTGTAAAACCAACAGGAATTGCTTCCAAAGGCAATGCATTTCCAACAGTAGGAGCTGCATTCTCGCCAGACATAATCTTCTGTCCAACAACCAAGCCCTTCGGAACTATAATATATCTTTTCTCACCATCAGCATAATAAATCAAAGCGATGTTTGCGCTGCGATTCGGATCATACTCGATGGTCTTTACAGTTCCAGGAATTCCATGTTTATTTCTTTTAAAATCTATCTCACGATAACGTCTTTTGTGACCGCCACCCTGATGACGTACAGAAATACGACCACCAGCTCCACGACCACTGTGAGATTTGAAACCTGACACCAAACTTTTCTCTGGTCTGTCAGTTGTCAATTCATCTCTTACCAAATCAATACGAGTACGAGTACCCGCTGAATATGGTTTAAAAACCTTAAGAGCCATCTGGTTCCCCTTATTAAAGATTATACACCTTCAAAAACTTTAATCGTCTCACCTGCAGCAAGCTTTACAATTGCTTTTTTGTAGCTTGCAGTTCTTCCAGGCTTACCACGAAGTCTTTTTACTTTTCCATCAACATTAAGTGTCGTGCAATTAACGACCTTTACATTGAAAAGTTTGCCTACAGCTTCTTTTATCTGAGTTTTTGTCGCACAAGGAGCTACTCTGAAAACATATTTGTTCTCTTCGCGCAACGCCGTAGCTTTCTCAGAAAGAATAGGCTCGATAAGAATTGAATTCAAATCTGTCATTATTTAGCCTCCTCTTCTGTCTTGTAAAACTCTGAAAGTTTCTGTGCAGCACCTTCAAGCAAAATAACTTTTCTGCCATAAAAAAGGTCATGGGCCATCAAACGATTGTATGAAAGGAATGACAAATTCTTAACATTTCTTCCAGCCTGTTTGATTTTCTGGTCATCATCTTTAAGAATGATTACCGTGCGCTCATTTTTAGAAAAATTACTGAGTATTTTTACTAAATCCTTCGTTTTGCCACTTTCTACAGTGAAATCTTCAATAACTGTCAATCTATCGCTCTGAGCCTGCAAGCTCAAAATCGACTTCATTGCAAGTCTCTTTGCTTTCTTAGGAATGGCATAGCTAAAATCACGCGGTTTAGGTCCAAAAATTGTTCCGCCGCCTCTTGTAATAGGTGACTTCTTATCACCACGGCGAGCATGTCCTGTACCCTTCTGCTTGTAAGGTTTAGCATTGCTTCCATGAACTTCTGAACGAGTTTTTGTACAAGCAGTACCAACTCTCTTATTTGCTAATTCATTTGTGATGGCATAATAAATAACATCTTCGTTTATTGGAAGACCGAAAACATTATCATCAAGTGTAACTGATCGTAATTCTTTACCATCGATTGAATAGACTTTCTTTTCCATCTTATTCCTCGACCTTATTTCTTAACCGCAGACTTGATGATCAGCGTACAATTCTTCACTCCCGGAACAGCTCCGCGAACCAACACAACATTCAGATCAGAATCAATTTTTACGATTTTAAGATTCTGTACTGTCACTCTCTCAAATCCCATGCGACCAGCCATTTTGATATTCTTCATGCTGTGTCCCGGTGTTGTACAATTTCCTGTACCGCCTGCTTCACGATGGAACTTAGAACCATGAGTAGCACGACCTCCATGGAAGCCCCAGCGTTTCATAACACCCTGGAATCCTTTTCCTTTTGAAGTTGCCGTAACATCAAGGAAAGATGTTTTCTCGAACAACTCTAAACCAACTTTGTCCCCAACCGCAACTTCTTTTTCAAAATCCCTGAATTCTTTCAGGTGTCTCTTTGGGGAAACATTCTCTGGAAACTGACCTTTGTATGCTTTGTTTACCTTAGATTCTTTCAAATCATCGATACCAAGGACAACAGCATCATATCCGTTAGCTTCCTTTGTCTTTGTAGCAACAACAGTATTTGGTTCAACTTGGATCACGGTTACTGGTGTCAGATTTCCGTTTTCATCAAATACCTGTGTCATTCCTACTTTTTTTGCAATCAGACCTTTCATTCTGATACAACTCCTATTGGCCGCCATCTCAGATCCATGAGACCGTTACCGTTTTATTTGCAGCAAACTTGCTGCATAATTTTGAAATTACTGTTTAATTTCAACATCAACACCGGCTGGCAATTCAAGCTTCATCAAAGAATCCATAACCTCATCTGATGGATCAATGATGTCAATAAGACGCTTGTGTGTTCTCATCTCAAACTGCTCACGAGATTTCTTGTTAACGTGAGGTGAGCGAAGAACAGTCACCTTATTGATTCTTGTAGGAAGCGGGATAGGTCCTGAAACCTTTGACCCTGCTTTCTGAACTGCCTGCACGATGGCTTTAGCACTCTGATCGATCAACTCCACATCAAATGCACGAAGTCTGACACGAATCTTCTTGTCCGCCATTTTCTACTCCCAAAACTCTATTGAGATGGCAGAAAAACTACCATCTCAAAAATTTAACTATTCGATGATTTTTACAACCTGTCCAGAAGCGATTGTACGTCCACCCTCGCGAATAGCGAGTTTGAGACCTTCATCCATAGCAACTGGGTGGATAAGTTCACCAATGATTTTTACATTGTCGCCTGGTTTAACCATGTCTGTTCCGGCTTCAAGCTCAACTGTACCAGTAATGTCGGTTGTTCTGAAGTAGAACTGTGGGCGGTATCCAGAGAAGAATGGGCTGTGGCGTCCACCTTCTTCCTTTGAAAGAACGTAGATCTGAGCCTCGAACTTTGTGTGGGGGTTGATGCTCTTGGGAGCAGCGAGAACCTGACCACGGATAACATCTTTCTTCTCAACACCGCGGAGAAGGATACCAGCGTTGTCACCAGCCATACCTTCTTTAAGTGTCTTGTTGAACATTTCGATACCAGTAACAACTGTATCTGCAGTTGGGCGGATACCAACGATCTGAACAGCGTCGTTAAGATGTACAACACCGCGCTCGATACGTCCAGTAA
>JAEEKM010000031.1 GCA_016282455.1 Treponema sp.
CTACGTCTTTGTCCTCATAGACATGAACAACACCGTAGACAGGGCAAACCGCATTCAGCTTAACTACCTGCAGGATGAACAGAAAAAACTTCACGACATGTTTGAACAGACTGCCGAAGCCCTTGTAAACGCCATTGATGCAAAAGACAAATACACCCACGGTCACTCTTCCCGAGTTGCAGAATATTCAAAGAGAATCGCACAGTTAACGGGCAAAAGCCCCAGAGAATGTGAACAGGTTTATTTTGCAGCACTTCTGCATGATGTAGGAAAAATTGGTGTACCCGGAAGAATTATCAACAAAGAAGGAAAACTAAGCGATGAAGAATACAGTGAAATAAAAAATCACCCGGTAATTGGAAAACAGATTCTTGAAAAAATCAGTTCTTCCCCCTACCTGAGCATTGGTGCAAGTTCACACCACGAACGCTTTGACGGCAAGGGTTACCCCGAAGGACTCTCTGGAACAAACATTCCCGAAATTGCAAGAATCATTGCAGTCGCAGACGCCTACGATGCCATGACCTCTAAGCGCAGTTACCGTGCCCCCCTTCCCCAGGAAAAAGTAAAATCAGAACTGGAAAAAGGAATAGGCACACAGTTTGACCCTTACTACGCCCGCCTCATGATTCACTTAATCGACGAAGACAAAGATTACACCATGAGGGAAAAGGACTAAAAGATTTTTTTACAGACAGCCGGTAAGCTTTGCCATAAGAGCCATACGGGCATACATACCGTACTTCACCTGCTTAAAGTATGCAGCGCGGGGATCATCATCCACTTCCGGAGCAATCTCATTTACACGGGGCAGAGGATGCAGCACAATCATATCATTCTTTGCAAGCTTCATTTTTGCACGGTCAAGAATATAGCTGTCCTTTAAGCGGATATAATCCTGTTCGTTAAAGAACCTCTCTTTCTGTACGCGGGTCATGTAAAGAATATCAATGTCGCCGATTACATTTTCAAGCCTTTCTGCCGTAGTATATTCCACACCAGCGGGAGCAAGAACACTCTTAACATAATACTCAGGAAGCTCCAGTTCTTTGGGGCTGATAAAGACAAACTTATTGTTGGGGTAAAGGCACATGGCTTTTGCAAGAGAATGCACCGTACGGCCAAACTTAAGGTCTCCGCAGAAACCGATTGTGTGTCCTTCCAGAGTACCTTTTAAGCCGCGGATTGTTACCATGTCAGTAAGAGTTTGTGTGGGGTGGTAGTGTCCGCCGTCACCTGCATTAATCACAGGACAGGCACTATACTTACTTGCAAGAAGAGCCGCACCTTCTTTGGGACTGCGCATGGCAATCACATCCACATAACTTGAAACCACGCGGATAGTATCTGCCAGAGTCTCTCCCTTTGTGCTGGAAGTATAACTGGCATCTGCAAAACCTTCCACAGTTCCACCCAGATGAAGCATGGCTGCCTCAAAACTCAGGCGGGTTCTGGTACTTGGCTCAAAAAAAAGTGTCGCAAGAATTTTCCCGCGACACACATCTTGAAAAGAAACAGGGTCTACAATAATCTGCTCTGCAAGAGAACAAATCTCATTTATTTCATTAACACTCAAATCACCCGGCTCTATCAGGTGCCTGCCAGTAAGCATACATTCCCCCTTGGAATTTTTGTCAGTATATACCAAAGAGTGGCTTTGCACAAGTCAGTTTTTTTCCCTTTTTCTGAACGGAACTTGTCTAAAGCAGGCTGTAAATATTTCTGCGCCCCAACCCACACACATGCTCAAGGCCACCCCGCTTTTCAGGGCTCCGGTGCTGCGCACGCGCTTCGCGCCCCTTCCAATCGGGCGTACATTTACTTTACACCGTAGAAGGAAGCACGTTCAGCAGGTCAAGGGAGTTTTCTGCGAGGCGGGTTTCATAACTCTTACCCTGGTAAATCACAGTAAGGTCACGAACAAAAACTGTGCCCTGCTTTGCATAAACCCGTGCACTCTCAATGCGGCCGTCTGCCCAGGAAACATCTGCAAAAATATTTCCACGCAGAGAAATACCTGTGAGTTTTCCTTTCTTCCAGACAGAAGGTGCATCAGAAAGAACTTCAAGCACAACCCTTCCCTCTTTCATTACGGAAGAAATGATGCTCTCTGTAAATGCGCGCACTGTAGAAAAATTGTTTCCCATCAGATTTGCATTCAGTGAAGTAAGTTCTCCGCCTGTAAATGCATTTTTCTTTTTACCGTAAAGTGCAGAAGGATCAAGGCGAGAAAGCATGGCCTGGTACTGGGCAATTTCATTACCGCTAAGGGGAAGTCCAAGGGCAAGTGCACACTGAATTGTTGCATCAAAAAGTTCTGCAACAAGAGCAGTATCTTCTGCGCTGCCTTCGCGAATAAACGCCTTACTTCCGTCACTCAAATCATAGCCTGCAGAAACCATGGGAGAAACCACAAGTCTGCTTCCGTCATCAGAAAGAGTCATGTACTGACTGAAGAATTCACAGGCACCTTTCATGATGTAAAAATATTTTTTAAGGAACTTCTTATCCTGTGTAAACTCAAATCTGTCCCGCACAAGAAGGGCAAGAACAAGTGTTCCCATGGGCCAGAAACTTTTTGTAAAATCACTTCCCTGCACGGAGGAATCTCCCCATACATCAGAAGAAGTAAAGACAAGACTTCCGTCCATGTCAAACATTTTTTGTGCAGTATGTTTTCCGTTTTTGTAAAGGCGCTTTATGTAGCCAAAGAGATTTTTATCATCCGGCAAAACAGAAGTAAAGAGTCCTGCTTCAAACGAAGAAAGAACCTCTTCTGTTCCAGGGAAAAATTCGTAGCGCTGTTCCTTACCCTCACAGTCGTTAAACCAGAGACCATCTTTTAGTGAAGGAAGGGAACCGGGAGTTCGTGAAGAAGAAACAAAAAGATAGCGGGAATAATTCCAGTAGAGTTCAGAAAGCAGATCAAAGTTTGCACTTCCGGGTTTTAAATTTTCAAGCAGTTCTTCCACAGAAGGAAGATATGAAGGTTCATCTCCAATGGAAAGTTCAGCCTCTTTAAGAAGAGGTGCAAAATCCCTAATGTGTTCTTTTTTCAAAGTCTGGTACTCTGCCCCGAGACCAAAACATACGTTCTTTAAAGCCCTGTCTGCACACCAGGTTGCAAGGGAGAAGGGACGGTGATTCACATTTCCGCCGGTAGCAAAATAATCTCCCTTGCGGAAAGCAGTCTGTACATCTACAAAAAGAGTTGCCTCATCAGCACCTTCAACAATAAGATAATCTCCGCGTACAAAAACTTTTCCGCCGGAAGCAGAAACTGTTGCAAGCACGGAGAAAGGAATGCCGTCTGTAACACTTATTCCGATTGTATCATCCGTGAGGGAAAAACTTTTAGCCACAGAAGAATGTTCAAGATTCACGCGGAAGAAAATACTCTTGGGTGTAGAAGCAGAACAATGGTAAACAATCACATTGGAAGAAGCAGAAATAAAGGCTTCCCGTAAATAGGTAATGCTTGAACCAAATGCATTTTTAGAAAGATAGGCTGTATTCTGAACATCCATATCCTTACTGAACGTTGTGGTTGCAATACCTGTTTCAAGATCCAGTTCACGGCGGTATGTGGTGGCATTTGCAAAAAGAGAATTTCTCTCGCAGGAAGGACCAGACAGACCGTAACTCTCGCTGTTGTAAAAATCAATATGAACTTTTCCTGCAGAACAATAGTGACCGGATTTTTCCGGCGTACCGGTAAAGGTTTCAAGCATAAGTTCCTGTGCTTCTGCAATGCGGTTCTTTTTTATAAGATCCCTTACATCCTTAAGTGATTTTCTTGCAAGGGCAGTATCACGACAGCTATAGGGACGGGACCACAGAGATTCTTCTGAAAGTTCAATAACCTCATGACCCATCTTTCCATAAACAAGTGCGCCAAGCCTGCCGTTTCCAAGAGGAAGTGCCTCTGTTCTGTCTGCAGCCGGCTTTTTATACCAAAGTGTATTCATGCAAAAAGTATACACCACTTTCTGTTTTATGTCAGTAGGGAGAAGTTTTATGTAAAAAAAACATTTCCATAAAGAAACTTTCCGTGCTATAATCTTTTCACTAAACATAAACATTTGGAGCAGAAAGATGGATAAAGTTCGCGTTATTGAAGTTAAGGAAAACATTTTAGGCAACAACGATAAGGCTGCCGCAATTTTAAGAGATAAACTTCACACTAAAAAAACTTTTCTCATGAACCTTATGTCTTCACCTGGAAGCGGAAAAACCACAACCCTCATGCATACAATCGGTGCACTTAAAGATAAAATTAAAATCGGTGTAATGGAAGCAGACATAGATTCTTCTGTAGACGCAGAGACAATTGCAACTACAGGAGTAAAATCAATTCAGCTGCACACAGGCGGAATGTGTCATCTTGATGCTGCCATGACGGAGCAGGGACTTACAGAACTTGGCTGGGAAGGACTTGATTTAGTCGTACTTGAAAACGTGGGAAACCTCATCTGCCCCGCAGAGTTTGACACTGGTGCTGCAAAAAACGTAATGATTCTTTCTGTTCCCGAAGGACACGACAAGCCTTTAAAATATCCGCTCATGTTCTCTACGGTAAACGCAGTGCTCATAAACAAAATTGACGTAATGCCCTACTTTGACTTTGACATGAAAAAACTTGAGGAATACGTGCACCGCCTTAACCCCAATGCAAAAATCTTCCCCGTAAGTGCAAAAACCGGAGAGGGAATGGAAGCATGGGAAGACTGGCTCTTAAACGAAATCAAAGCCTGGCAGGAGTAAAGCGTAAAAAGAAGGCTGACTAAAACCTTGCACGGAAGTAAAGGCCTGCATCCAGTCCGGAGAAATCTGCTCCGGAAGTGGCGCTGTTCTGTTTTGAATATGAACCGTTTCGTGTGTTTGAAAAATAAGTAGAACCTTCTACATAAAGATAACTGTATCCGCAGGAAAGTCCCAGCAGTAGGTGTTTTCCCATTTCCATTTCAAAGGCAGCCTTAAATCTTACTCCCTTAAAAAAACTGCTCATCACATCATAAAAATATTTTGTGTTCGTGTAATGACTGTCTAAAGATTCAACATAAGCAAAAGGATTTACTGCATAATCAAATGTAAAAAAGAATGGAGAAGAAAAAATATCCGTGCGGAAAGAATATCCTGCCCACACCTCATAACGCAGGCGTTCAAGCCTTAAAACTTTTCCTGAATAGTTAACGTTACGGACATGACCTTCATCTTCGTCTGTGATGGGATAATACCAGTTACTACTTCCAATCTGATTTCCGTATATTCCGTAACCGTCTGTTGCAGTGTGCTCGCTGTTGTAATAAGAGGCACTTACATAAGGCTTAAAAAGAAAAAGATTCTCAGGCTTAACCTCATACCCCAGGGTAACGGTAAAACCATAGTTTGAAAGAGTAGTACAGTCATGAGCACTATAACAGGTCACCTGAGTTGCAACGGAAGAATCAGTAGAAGCATTATTATACCAGTCCCGGTCTACCACAGAACCAGTGCTTCCAGGGATTGCCCCTTCTCCAGAAAAAGAAAGCGTAAAGTTACTCAGCACATTGGCAAAGGGAAGAAATCTATCTGCTTCACTTTCTTTAATTCCCCAGAACAAAAAATAAATTCCACGGCTTATTCCAAGCGCCCATTTGTCCGGAAGCCTTACACTCATTTCTCCGCCAAAAACAAAAAGCGGATTTTCATCCCAGCGCAGGTGGCTTAAGAGGGTACTCTTTCCGTTAATAGTCTGAAAAACATATTCCCCTTCAGAACCAAAATGAGTTTTTGTATATGCTTCTACAGAAATGGTTTCGGCAAAAACTGAAAAAAGAGATGTAAAAATTAACGCAAAAACAATTGTCCGCTTACCCAAGGGGATCAACCTTAAAAATTTTTGCAAGCTGTTTGCGTACTGCTTCCATGTCACGCGGGTAAGGGGCAGTAAAAGTTAAAGCTTCTCCGCTTTTGGGGTGAGTAAAACTTATGGAATAGGCATGCAGGGCAAGACGGGAAAGAAGCGGTCTCTCTTCCAGTTCATCACCATTCCACTTGCGCTTTATGTCACTCAGGCGGACAGGTTTTTGGTTTCCTGAATAAAGCGGATCGCAGACAATGGGTAATTCATTTGAAGCAAGATGCACGCGAATCTGATGGGTTCTTCCTGTTTTTGGTTTTGCTTCAATCCAGGAGTAGGGGCCGCAGTTTCCAAAACAATGAAAGTCAGTAACAGAATATTTTCCGCTCTTACGGTTCACTACAGTTCTATGTCTTGAATCTCCGTCTGGTAAAAGGGGCAGGTCTACGGTAAGGTCATTCCAGAGAGGATGTCCGTTTACAAGACAGTGATAGATTTTCTGCACTTCCCTTTTTTCAAACTGCAGGGAAATATTTTTGTGGGCTTCTTCATTTCTTGCGTAAACAACAATTCCGCTTGTATCCTTGTCAATTCTGTGTACGGCAAAGAGACGACCGAATTCTTTTTCTGCACAAAGGTCAAGCCGTTCTGCTTCTTCGTCATACCGGTCTTTGGCAACAAGAAGTCCGCTGCGCTTATTGAGAACAACAATATCCTCATCTGCATGAAGCACTGTATAATTTTCTACTGCCTTCATTCTTTTTCTTCCTCTTTTTCAAGGGGTTTCATTTCTGCAACAGGTATCTGTCGGGGCTCTTCTTTTTCAAGTTCGTCAATAAAATTTTTCCCACCAATACCTGCTCCTTCGCCGGGTCCGATTTTTTCCGGAGGCGGAAGAGTATCTGTGTTTTCATCAAGATCTTTTTTTCCTTTTGCAAAAAGTGCCAAAGGAAGAATTGCAAGGCACATAAGGCAGAATAATTTTTTCATTTTTTCTCCCATCTTTTATATTTTAAGTTCACCGGTTTCAAGAACCGTTACTTCTTTTCCATCTGCGTAGGTAAAAACAATTGTCGGATTTCTTACCACACCATCAAAGTGAATGAGGGCAGGTGCATCTCCGTCATAATTCTGACCGATTGCAAAGTGACAGGTACGGAAGGCTTTTTCATCTTCAAGCATGTTGCCGGTAATATTTGCAGAAGGATTAAGACCTATTCCAAGTTCACCAATGTTTCTGGCATTTCTTGCATAAACCACTCCCATTCCGGAAGGAAGTTTTCCTGCAAGTTCCAGGGCAAGGCTTTCCTTTTCTGCAGAAGTAATGTCTTTTAAAAGCCGCTTTGCTTCTTCGCCGCCGCTCACTTCCTTTACAAAACCGTCAGTCACTTTTACGGTAATTGGAGTTTCAAGAAGTGCGTCTCCGTCAGAAAAAGTCATGCTTCCGTCAAAAACAATTACACCGTTTGTTCCGGAAGTTTCCGTTGTTTTTTCAGGGGCAGATTCATTTGTTTCTGCTCCCTCAGGCTTATCTGTTTTTGCATTTTTAGAACTGACATTTTTTATCATGTCCACTGCTTCAGAAAGACTTGCCTTTACAGAAGAAACTTTTTTTGCCGCTTCAAGACCAGCGGTATTTCCGCTTCCCACAAGAGGACTTATAAATACTTCTCCGGCAGGAATGTTTCCTCCGCTTCCGGGTGTAGAAAAATCTCCGTCATCACTCATGGCTTTTCTTCCTGTAACGGGAACAGTTACATCTGTTCCATTGGGAGAAGTTACATGAACACTGACTACATTTTCATAGGCGGCACAAAGTTTTTTGCATCTTTCAGAAAGCTGCTTATAGTCAATCATAACAGTGCGGTTAAACATGTCCAGTGTAAGTCCTGGTGTCCAGACTGCACGGCTGCATTTTTTCCCGTCAAGCAAAAGGTCAAAGGCACTGTCAAAAGTTTTTCCCTCATACTCGTAGGGATGGGCAATTGCTTCTTCGTCCCGGCCAAGTTTATGTGCACTGATTGAAAGAATTATATCCGGCTCACTTTTTATGGCACCAATCACAGAAGGTTCTGCGTAATCACTGGAAGTTTTTGTCTGCTGAAAAACAAGCACTGGTTTTGCACCAGCCTCGCTTAAGGCAGTAAACAGATCCTGAGCCATTACATTTGTTTCTGGGTTTGCAATGATAAGTGCCCTTTCATTTTTCTTTACTTTAAGCACATCCTCCACAACTGTCTGTGAAGGGCTTTTATCCTGTCTGGAAAAGATTCCCATAATTAACTCCTCTTATTCTCCGAGTGTGTCCTTTGTTGAAGCATCATAATCGTCATGAACGAGAATGTAAATCTGTTCTCCACTGTTACTCCAGCGGGGCAGAGAGAAGGTGTAGGAATCAGCACTTGCAGTTCCAAGCCACATGTGGGCAAAACCACCTGCGGGAAGATCATACCTCTGTTTTTTCACAAGGGCAGGACCGTAGCGGACAAGTGTTTCCTTTTTTCCGCCGGCACTTTCACTTTCGTAAGTCCACTTGTAGGCTTCTGAAAAAAGATTTATGGGTTCAAAAGAATATGTGGTTCCGTCACTGATATAATTGTCTGGAGTCTTGTAGTAAGTGGGAAGGCTTTTTTCCTGAGCATAAGTGGGTCTGAAGCAGGAAGCAAATGCCCACTCAATCAAAAGGGACTTTCTTGTTACGTCAGTTCCGGTAACAGTTTTTACTGCAGCCACAATGCTTTCCCAGTCCACATACTTATTAACGGACATTTCATGCAGAAGTTCTGCACCGCCATATTTTCTTACAAGCCAGGCACCAAAAGCGTAGGCAGAAGAATAACTGTAAACTGCTTCATCGCCAGAAAGCCAGGTGTCCGCTCCAAGCCAGTAATAGTTTTTATTAAAAGAGGGAAGTCTTGTTGCAGAAGGAGCAGAAGAGGCATCCACCCCAAGTTTTTCTCTGAGAACATCTTCTACAAGCATGCTCATCATTTCGTTTGACCAGGTGCTTGCAGTAACTGAATTTTTAATTTTTTTGTTTCCGTAGCAGATCATGTGCTGGAACTCATGGAACATTGTAGAAACCATATCGCCGCTGGGAGAATTATTTATCGGAATCCACCAGCTGTCTGAAGTTATTTTATTATTTTCAAAAGCACTTGCGTTAAAATTACACCAGGCAGAGTCGCAGTAAAAAACTTTTCCTCTGTTACTGGACTCGTAGTAACTGGCAGTATCTTCATCCCCAAAAATATCATATCTTACAGACTTTGAGTCAAAGCAGGAATCAGCAAAGACCCAGTAGTCTTTAGAGGAGAAAAATCCCAGGGTCCCGCTTGCACTCTCTTTGGTTTTCTTAAAGTCACCGCCAATGTCATAAACTACAATGTTCACCTTAGTACCGGTTTCACTGAAGTTTTCCATGGGGCTCGATTCTTTTTTGCTGTTTGCATCTGCAACATAGAAGACTGAATCAGATTCTTCTCCCATGAGGGCTGTTTCTTCTTTTTTATGTTCAGCAAAAGTGTCTGCAAGTTTTTGCGCCATGTCTGTATTTATTTTTTTTCCGGAACTTATTGCACTTTAGGCATCATCATCAACCCAGACGTAGCAGATAATTTCTCCTGAGTCATCTGTGCCGACCGCACGCAGGGTACAGTCAATTGTTGTTGTCCAGTCAGAAAGGTTTTCGTCTGTGGGAGCATAAAAAGTCTTTTTGCTTGTATTCACTGTAAATGTTTCTTCAACAGAGGTGTTTGAGGAAGTATTTGCATTCACTTCCTGAGCAGAACGACTTGCACTCTCAGGGAGATTTGGTTCAGGATACTGTGGATTGTAATCAATGCGGACAATGCCCTCCTGCTCAGGGGCTGCAGTTTCTGAAAAAGATTCTTCTTCTGAAAGAGAACTTCTTTCAATAACGTCAGTGACGATATATCTGCTTGAAATGGCATCTGTGGAAGTATTTACCACCACACAGGAAAGATCATGCCCCTTTACACCACTTAAAACAAGCGTGGTTGTATCTGAATCTACCGGCAGAAAATAACTTGAGCCGTCAAAAGTAACTGACTGGGTTTTTCCGTTAAGCCAGTCTGAATTGCACCCCCAGAAAGCAAGCGCAAGAAAAAGAACACACAGGGTGTAAGAAAATTTTCGCATAAATCCTCCAAAGCGAATGTTAACTAAATTATAATCCGTGGGGAAGTTTAAGACAAGTGGATAGGATTTTTGCCTTCTGCAAAAATCCTATCCGGCGAGTTTGTCTGAAATGAGCATTTCACTTACCGGGCACTTTTGTAAAACAAACTTTTACTTGCTAAAACCCGGTTTATCTTCTTCGTTAACAAACTCGCGGTCATGTACCGTAAGTGGATGCGCCAGCCCTCCATGGCTGGCTGGTTTGTAATAGTAATGTTACTTGCTCCGAGTAAGTGAAGCCTCCCTGCAATTTTCCACCGCCACTGTCATGCCGAATTCATTTCGGCATCTACGCAAGTTACTTTGGGAAAACTGAGTTTAATATAATGAAAATGGATTTGAAAAAGATGATATGAAATAAAAAACAAAAGTCCAGATAGACTCTGGCACTACCCCACGCTAAATACCGTTGCTGGATTCCTCCTCTGGCGGGGTTTTCTAACAGGGATATGCAAAGCATCTGGACAAAAGCGGAAAGAGGGGGATTCGAACCCCCGACAGAGTTTCCCCTGTGCACGCCTTCCAAGCGTGGACCTTAAACCACTCGGACATCTTTCCAAAAAAAATACAGGACTTTTTGAATCTTAACGCCGGAACATCCAATCACCCTCTGACGTCCGGTTTGTCTGTTTTGCTTTCAGCGGGAGCCTCTTTTCAAAGCCTGTCACTAACTATCCTGTTGTCAAGATTTTAAGTTCCCGAGAACGCCAGATCAGACCGCTCTCGCCCTTTCAAAACAGAAACAAAATTCAAAAACCTGTAATAGTGAGACTGACACGATTCGAACGTGCGACCTCCACCTCCGCAGGGTGGCGCTCTAATCCAACTGAGCTACAATCTCAAAAAACTGAACCGGAGGCGACAGGAGTTGAACCTGCC
>JAEEKM010000342.1 GCA_016282455.1 Treponema sp.
CATGTGAATATCACTGACCTTAAAACTTTTTCTGATGAAAAGGGAACTTCAGTCTGCGGAGCATACGGTTTTTCTGTAATTGAAAAGATTTTTTATGACATAAGTGCACATGCTGTGCTTATTGCAACGGGAGGCGCCGCAGGTTTATACAGACCAAATAATCCGGGTTTTTCAAGGCATAAAATGTGGTACCCGCCTTTTAACACAGGCGCCGGTTTTGCAATGGGAATAAGGGCGGGGGCAGAAATGACCACTTTTGAAATGCGCTTTATTGCCCTGCGATGTAAGGACACGATTGCTCCTACCGGGACTATTGCACAGGGGGTTGGGGCTTCACAGATAAACTCTCTTGGTGAAAACTATGAAAAAAAATACGGTCTTAAAACAAGCGAGCGCTGCTGGGGTACTGTGGAAGAAAATCTTGCAGGAAGGGGTCCCTGTTACCTTAAAACCAAAGGCATCAGTAAGGAAGCAGAAGAAGATCTTTACAAAGCCTACCTTAACATGGCGCCCAGTCAGACTTTAAAATGGATTGAAAACGGAAAAGGTCCTTCCCTGCAGAATGTTGAAGTTGAAGGAACTGAACCCTACATTGTCGGAGGCCACACTGCAAGCGGTTTTTGGGTAGACACCAAAAGGGAAACAACCATTCACGGTCTTTATGCGGCAGGAGATGTGGCAGGGGGAGCTCCACAAAAGTATGTAACGGGTGCCCTTGCCGAAGCCCAGATTGCGGCAGAAAGTATAATTGCTTCTTTTAAGAAAAATGCCCCTCTTAAAACAGACATGGTTTCAAAGGAAAGCGAAGTCTTTTCCCGCTACAAAGCCCACTTTTACATAAGTGAAGAAAATTCTTCCCTGAACACAGAAGAGGTGGAAGAAGCCATGCAAAAAATTATGGATGAGTACGCAGGCGGCATTCATACAAGCTACCGCTACAACGAAGAAGGCCTTTCTCTTGCAGAAGAAAAAATCACATCTTTAGAAAACCTTATTCCCTTACTCAAAGCAGAAAACATGGACGACCTTTTGAGAATCTGTGAAGTAAAAGAACGGCTCACTGTCTGCCATGTGCTTATTGCCCATCTTCTTTCCAGAAAAGAAACCCGCTGGCACAGTTTTGGGGAGAATGCAAGTCACCCTGAAAAATCAGAAGAATACGAGTGCTACATAAACTCTGTTTATAAAAACGGAGAGGTAAAAATTCTTAAGCGCCCGCTTGTAAAAAGAGGAGAAGTCTATGAGCATAAAAATTAACCGGAATAAATGTAAAGGCTGCACTGCCTGCGTAGAAGTCTGCCCGGGAAACTTAATCAAGCTGAATGATGAAAAAAAAGCAGTGATTATTCACGAAAAAGACTGCTGGGGCTGCACCGGCTGCGTTAAAGCCTGCCCTGCAGAAGCCATAAGTTTTTACCTGGGAGCAGACCTTGGCGGAAGAGGTGCCTTCATGACCGTAAAAAAACAGGGCTCCCTTTCCACCTGGAAAATAACCCTCCCCTCCGGCACTGTAAAGGAAATAACAGTAGACTCATCCTCAGCAAATAAGTATTAGGTAAAATCCTAGTAAAAAACTAATATTTTTCACCCTATTCCCTTGTATTTTACTAGGTAATATGATAAACTGCCCCTGTAATCAGTAAATGGAGGTAGAATTTTGAGCACAGATACTCATCTTGACGAACTTGAGGCAGAGGCAATTTACATTATCCGCGAAGTTGCGGCGGAATGTGAAAAACCCGTAATGCTATATTCAATTGGAAAGGACAGTTCCGTAATGCTTCATCTTGCATTAAAGGCCTTTTACCCGGAAAAACCACCCTTTCCATTCTTACACATAGATACCACATGGAAATTTCATGAGATGATTGAATTCCGTGACCACGTGGCAAAAAAATATGGTCTTGATATGCTGGTTTACACAAACCAGGAAGGCGTTGCGGCAGGAATAAATCCCTTTGACCACGGAAGTGCCTACACAGACATCATGAAAACCCAGGCGTTAAAACAGGCCCTTACAAAGTATCAGTTTACTGCAGCATTTGGCGGCGGCAGGCGTGATGAAGAAAAATCCCGTGCAAAAGAACGAATCTTTAGTTTCAGAAATGCAGCTCAGGCCTGGGACCCGAAAAATCAAAGACCTGAAATGTGGAAGCTTTACAACACGCAGGTGCATAAGGGAGAGAGCATGAGGGTCTTCCCCCTTTCAAACTGGACTGAAAAAGATATCTGGCAGTACATAAAAAGAGAGAACATAGAAATTGTTTCCCTTTATTTTGCCGCAAACAGGCCTGTGGTGGAAAGAGACGGAAGCCTCATTATGGTTGATGACAAAAGAATGAAACTTCTTCCGGGCGAAGTGGTAGAGAACAAGTGTGTGCGCTTCAGAACCCTGGGCTGCTACCCCTTAACAGGCGGTGTAGAAAGTACAGCCACCACTCTGGATGAAATCATCAGCGAAACACTAAGTGCCGTTACAAGCGAAAGAACCAGCCGTGTAATTGACAAGGACGGTGGTGCGGCCAGCATGGAAAAAAGAAAACGGGAGGGCTACTTCTAATGAAAGGACTTTTAAAATTCATAACCTGCGGTTCAGTGGACGACGGAAAATCAACCCTTATCGGACACATTCTGTATGATGCAAAACTTCTCTATGCAGATCAGGAACAGGCACTGCAGCTTGACTCAAAAGTGGGAAGCCGTGGCGGAGCAATAGACTATTCGCTTTTGTTAGACGGACTCATGGCAGAGCGGGAACAGGGCATTACCATAGATGTAGCCTACCGCTATTTTTCTACTGAAAAAAGAAGTTTTATTGTTGCAGACACACCCGGTCACGAAGAGTACACCAGAAACATGGCA
>JAEEKM010000343.1 GCA_016282455.1 Treponema sp.
ATGTTTCCTTCAAAAGGTTCCAGTACCGAAGCAGGAAGTTTAGTTTTTCTTTCGCTGATAAAACTCTCTGCTTCAGAAAACTTTTTTTCGTTTAAGAGTGATGAAAGATAATTGTGGCAGGCAGTTTCGTAGCGTTCCTGAATGTAGGGAGTATTCCCCCAGGCAGACTGAACTTTTTCAAACCAGAGGACGGACTCCTGGAATAATTTTTTCCGCTGAAGGTCACTTGCATAGTTTGAACAGGTAATGTCAAACTCATTTCTCACTTCGGAAACTTCATTTTTATTTTCATCCTCAACAAGAAGAAGACGGGCTGCCTGTAGTGCAAGGGCAGAACCATATCTTCCGCGCTCCATATTAAGCACGGCAAGATTTCCGCCAACAAGTGAAACAAGCATTCTCTCGCTTATTGCATGACGCCCCTGATATTTTTTTGCAGGAATGATTGCATAGCGGGTTACATTTCCGTTTTCTGCAAGTTTCTTTTTTGTACCGGGATTAAAGCCGTAAGGATTTGTTGTCTCCACATCTATCTTGCTTCCGTCAGAAAAAGCCAGGGTAATAAAGGCATGGTCAGGTGTTTTCTGGGGAATAACTTCAAGTCCTGCTTCACGGGCAAGACAGGAATAGAGCACACTGGAAGAAACACAATTGTAGCTTCCCTTTTCAAAAAGCACATCCAGTTTTGTCTGATTTTCCACATAGTGGGAAAGACATTTCTCATAGATAAGAGAAAGAATTTCCTGTCCCCTCTCTTTGGGATTCATGGACATGTATTTTTCTGAACGAACTTCCTTTTCAAGTTCGCGATATTTACTCATGCAAAAATTATAGAAGTCACCATCCGGTTTAACGGAAAAACTTAAGGCGCACTTCATTAAATCTTCGCCTTTTATTTCCTCTTTAAAATCATATTGAAAGAGCGGCTCAATGGAAGGGAGAAAATCTTCTGCAAAAACAAGGGTTGAAAAGCTTAGAAAAAAAACTGAGATTAACGAAAGAAAAAATTTTACTGAACGGAAATAAGAATGCTTCATCGGCAAAAAAAAGAATGAACCTGCCTGAAAAAAAATCTCAGACAGGCCGGATTAAACTAGTCCTTAGGGAAAAGTTTTTCAAAGTCTACGAGGACTTCCTTGCTGTCACGTGCTGAATCGATGTCTGTGAGCTTGTTGAGATTGCGGTAGAAACCGATAAGGGGCTCAGTCTGTTCGCGGTACACGTTCAGGCGGTTTGTGATTGACTCAAGTTTGTCGTCGTCGCGGGTGTAGAGTTCTCCGCCACACTTGTCGCACTTGCCTTCAACTTTTGTGGGGTGGAACTTAACGTTGTAAATCTCACCGCAGCTCTTGCACATACGGCGGTTTGAAAGACGGGCAATGATGAGTTCATCGTCTACTTCAAAGTTTACAACCTTTACGTCTCCCTTGATTTTCTCAAGCATTTCTGCCTGGGGAATTGTGCGGGGGAAACCGTCAAGAATAAATCCTTTTTTGCAGTCGTCCTTGCTGATTCTGTCCTGAACAAGTTCACAGGTAATTTCATCGCTTACCAGTCCGCCTGCATCAATAATGGCTTTTACCTTAAGTCCAAGAGGGGTTCCGTTTTTAATGTTTGCGCGGAAAATATCTCCTGTTGAAATGTGAGGAATACCATACTCACCTGCAACCTGTGCGGCAAGAGTTCCTTTTCCGGCTCCGGGGGGGCCCAAGAAAATAAAATTCATTATATGCTCCTTACGAAAAATGTGAGTCTATTTTACAATGAAAAGGGAAATCACACAAGTGTTAAAAGATGAATATGGTTACAGATGATGCTCCGTTATATGAAAGTTACTTTGCCGTGGTGCTTACAGTGAGGCTTTCTTCTTCGCTCCAGTTGCCGGAGGCGTCTGTGGCTAGCAGAGTCACTTTGTAAGAGGCATCCTTTTTCAAGTCAGTCAGGGTATAGGTCTGGACACTGCGCTTTAAGGGGATGGAAGAAAGAACTTTTCCGTTCTCGTCAGAAATCACAAGTTTAAGGCCAAGTAAATCTATGTCCTCAGGATTCTCCCAGATAAGGGTCACTTTCTTTTTTGCATTTTCACAAGAAAGATTTTTCACTGGAGCGGGCGCTGTTTCGTCTGCTTCACGGGAAGGAAGTGCAGGTTCTGAAACAAGACCTTCTGTTGTGCGGAGGAAAGAATCTACCGTCTGAACCAGGAAAGTGTATTCTGCATCATTTTCAAGAAAACGGGCATGATAGTAAGTCTGGCTTGCAGGAACAGTGGCAAGGTAAGTAAAAGTTTCCTCCCCGTCTTTTTTTGCACTAACGCTCACTGCATAAACATCATTTTCTTCAGGAAGTTCCCAGTAAAGAGTAACAGATTCATTTCCCTCATGAAGTTTAAGTTCCTTTACTTCAACATCATTTTTTTCTGTAGAAGCCTGGGCTGGAATGATTGAAGAGAAAACGGTTCCTTTGGAAGTATTACCGAATTTATCTTTTGTGCAGATTGTAAAAGTGTAAGCCTTTTCGTTTTCAAGCTCTGTGGCGGTGTATTTCATTTCATCACCGGGGGCAGCATAAAGAGTTACAGAAGAAATCTCCTCAGTACCTTCTTTTTGTGCACTAACACTTACGCAGGCAAAATCCTCATCCCAGGGGGCAGTCCAGGAAAG
>JAEEKM010000344.1 GCA_016282455.1 Treponema sp.
GATGCAATGCAGAATTCTCAGAAACGCAAGAATGACCGCATTGTGATTACACCCGATTCTCTTCGCAAACTGGGTATTCCCAGAAAGGAAACGGTTGTTGTCCTTCAGAACGTGCCCAGACACTGTATTCTTCAGGAACTTACTTTTGGTGGTGCTAAGGTTGTGCTTCTTGGTATAGCCCAGTTCCTTATGAATAAGGATGTACTTCTTCGCCTTGAGTTTGATGACCCCCACGAAACCATTCCTCTCCAGGGTACTGTAACCGGAACCCTGCCTGTGGAAGGTCGAAAAGATATTGTGGTGGTGAACATTCAGTTTACCGAGCAGGGTACGCCTCTGGCTTACAAGATTCACATCAATAACTATCTGACTACAGTTCTTAAAAAGGATATGAATACTGTGTTTGCAGGAGATGCCGGTGCTCCAGGTTCTGCTCCTCAGACTGCACCTGTGGCAAAAACTGCTCCCGCTTCAGGAACTGCAACACCAACTGGAACGGCTAATGCAGGTCAGACTGCAGTAAATCAGCAGGCTCCACAGACCGCTCCTTCTGCAAATGCAAGTGCGGCAGCAAGTGCCCCTGTAAATGCAAATGCTGGTGCTAATGTAAATGCAAATGCCGGCGCAGCAACAGCACAAGGTACTGGAACTGCCAATCCTTCACCTGCAGCACAGACACCACAAGCCTAGGAGACTAAATGAATCCTTCGAACCCTCTGAAAAGCGTATATTTTCTCAATCTGCCCAAGGACTTTGTGCTTGAAAACACAAAGCTTTCCTTTGACAGCAGCATTCCTCTTCCCGTGCAAAAAAAAGACGGAGAGGAAGATAAAGAACCTTCTGTTTCAGATATTACGGAAGAACAGATTCTTTCCGGAATGCGCACAGTTCTTGCCTACGACCTGAACAACAAGAACCGTGACTACTACCGTACTCTGGTAACTCAGGCCCGTCCCAACATTAAAAAGGAACTTTCCGAAGCGGCAATTCTTAAAGCCCGCAACGAAGACTGGGATCTTGCAGAAGAAATATGGCTTGCCCTTCATGGACTTGACGGAGCAGACAAGGCAATCATCCTGAACATGGCAATTTTTTACGACCAGCGTGGAGATGCCCTGCGTGCCCATGCCCTCTACGAAGATGCCGATGCCTACGATGACCTTGCACAGAACTATTACCAGGAATCAATGGAAGCAGAACCTGAAATGCCCGATGCATTTTTTAACGCAGGTTTTTACTATCTTAAAAAACACAACTTCCCCCGCGCAAAGGGATGTTTTGAAAGTTATCTTGCCCTGACCTCTGATTTAAAATCAGAAGACCTTGATGACAACGGTACTTACAAGCGTGAACGTGCCCAGGAGATGATTGATAAAATCTCCAACAGAAAACTCGAAGACGAACACTTTCATCTTGCTTACGACCTCATTGCTTCCGGTGAAGAAGAAAAGGGTCTTGCAGAAATCCGTAAGTTCATTCAGGACAATCCTGCCGTATGGAATGCCTGGTTCCTGCTTGGCTGGGGTTTGCGCAGACTGGGGCGTTTTTCCGACGCACTTAAGGCATTTGAAAAAGCCCGTGAATGTGAGGGTGGGGATGAAAATGCAGACACCCTTAACGAACTTGCCATTTGCCAGATGGAAACAGGAAAACTTGACGAAGCCCAGGAAAGCCTTGTAGAAGCTCTCTCCATTGACCCTGACAGTACAAAAGTTATCAGTAACCTTGGTTGTCTTTTCTTAAAGAGGGGAGACAAAGAGGAAGCAAAAAAATATTTCCAGACTGTTCTTGAAATTGACCCTGAAGACAAAATTGCAAGGGCACAACTAGGACTTTAAAAAAGAACGTCTGGCTTCTTCATAAGAGATATTATTTACCCGGCTGCTTTTTGCAAGGGAATCATGCTCCGGGTAAACTCTTTCTTTTCCTTCAATAAACACTTTTTTTCCTTCAATCTGTCCGTACTTTGTGCTGACGGAAGTTTTTTCTCTCGGAAGAATTGTTCTTTCCATTTCCATTCGCCTTATGCCAATGGTGGTGGTGTTTTCAAAAATTATTTTTTCAAGCAGACTTATATCTTCTTTTTCACAGATAACGGTGAGGGTGTAGCCAGGCCTGTTTTTTTTCATAAAGCAGGGTGAAAAACTAACGTCTCTTGCTCCGTGGGAAAATAATTCTTCCATTACAAAACCCATTGCTTCTCCGGTGCAGTCGTCCATGTTTGTTTCAAGCTTAACAATTGTGTCAGTCTGATTTTCTTTTTCAGAAACTGCTTCTTCTATGAACATGGCACGCAGAATACTTGCCCTTCTGTAAGTTCTTTTTCCAGCCCCCAGACCTGTGTTTGTGATGCGGAATTTTTTTGGAAGGGTATCGTCTGTTTTTACTGCGGCAATAAAGGCAGCTCCTGTCGGGGTAACAAACTCGCCTTCTTCTTCCATGAACGAAAGATTAAGGCCGTATTTTTCTGCAATGTTTGTTACTGCGGGAACTGGAACGGGAAGCATTCCGTGGGCACAGCGGACAAAACCTTTTCCTTCGTTTATGGAGGGAACGTATACTTTTGAAATGTTAAGGTTTGTAAAACAGGTGGCAAGGGCAATTATGTCTACAATGGAATCTATTGCTCCCACTTCGTGAAAGTGTACGTCTTCGATATGCCTTCCGTGGGCTTTTGCTTCTGCTTCTGCAAGAATAAGAAATATTTTTTTTGCAAGACTCCCTGCTTCTTCTGTCATTTTTGTAGCATCGATTATGGAATAGACATCCTTTAGATTTCTATGTTCGTGGTGGTGGGTGTGTTCATGCTCGTGTTCGTGGTCATCGTGCGGGGCTTCGTGGTCATGGCTGTGTTCGTGATGGTGATGCTCGTGCTCATGTCCGTGAAGATATTCCATGTCGTGGTCATGGTTTTCATGTTCTTCATCTAAAATTACATCAAAGTCCCTGCAGCGGATTCCGCTTTTAAAAACGTCAGAGATTGATATGGAAAAACCTTCTGCAGGAATTGAAGCCAAAGTCTCTGTAAGAACATTTTCATCAGCACCTAAATCAAGAAGGGCTGCAACACCCATGTCTCCGCTTATACCGGATGCACATTCAAGATAGAGTGAATGAGATTTTTTTTCCATAAACTACACTCCCAGGGCAAGTCTGTTTATTTGGGTCGCAATGTAACCTGCACCATAACCGTTATCTATATTCACGACAGAAATTCCATTTGCACAGGAATTAATCATTGTAAGCAGGGCAGAGAGTCCTTCGAAACTTGCACCATAACCCACAGAGGTTGGAACTGCAATCACAGGACATTTTACCATGCCGCCCACAACACTTGCCAGTGCTCCTTCCATGCCTGCAACTGCAACCACACAGGAGGCTCCGTTAAAATCACTGCTGTGGGAAAGCAGTCTGTGTATGCCGCTTACGCCAACGTCAAAAAGACGGACAACTTTTGTTCCAAAAAATTCTGCGCTCTGGGCTGCTTCTTCTGCAACGGGAATGTCTGCGGTTCCTGCGGTACAGACAATTACCTTTCCCTTAAGTTCGTTTTTCTTCTCATCAATTTTTAAAATGCGGGAAACTTCATCATACTCTGCAAGGGGAAATTCTTTTTTAATAAGTTCTGCCTGACGGGCATTTGCTCTGGTTCCGAGAACCCGACCCTCTTTTTCAAAAAGCCGTTTGTAAATGGCAAGAAGAAAATCATCCGTCTTACCCTGACAGAATACCACTTCGTCAAAACCCGTGCGTTCTTTTCGTGAAGTGTCAAGTTTTGCAAAACCCAGGTCATCGTATTTATTTTCGCTTAGCACTTTGTTCATGCTGCCGCTTTTAAAACCTGTCATGTCCATTGTTACATAAGTAAAGCCCAGTGAAGAAAATTTTTCTTCCACCAGAGAATGCATTTCTGTAAGTTTTGAAAAGTCATCTGGCATTACCTCAATGCGGGCAAGGTTTCCGTGATTCCTTACCCTGCAGCTAGTAAAGCCTTTTTCAAAAAGAAAGAGTTCTGCCTTTTCAATGCGGGAAAGTTTTTCTTCTGTAATTTTTTCTCCGTAAGCAATGCGGGAGGCAAGACAGGCGGCAGATGGTTTGTCCCATGTGGAAAGTGAAAGTTCTTTAGAAAGGGAACGGATTTCTTCTTTTGTAAGGCCACATTCTTTTAAAGGACTTTTTATTCCAAGTTCTGCAAGAGCCTTCATTCCGGGGCGCCAGTCTCCAGTGTCATCAAGGTTACTTCCGTCACAGACGTATTTAATGTTTTTTTCTTTTGCAATGTTAACTATTTGTGAGAAAATATTTTTTTTGCAAAAGTAGCAGCGGTCAGCGGGGTTGTCACTTACTTTTTTTTCTTCAAGCGGATTTACGTTAAGAACTATGTGGGTAATATTTTCTTTTTTGCAGAAGGCAAGTGCTTCTTCCATATCTCTTCGGGCAAGAAAGCAGGAAGTCACTGTTACTGCGACGGCATTTTTTCCAAGAAGATCATGTGCAAGTTTTACAAGAAATGTGGAGTCTACCCCACCTGAAAATGCTATGGCCACACTCTCCATTTTTATGAGAGTATCTTTTAACCGCTCAAACTTTTCCAGGGTATCAGCCTTTAACATATAAATATTTTACAGACAGATGCTTTCTTTTGCAAGTCATGTCACCAGGCAGGCGTTTCCTTTCCGACAAATTCTCAAGGAGGTATGTTATGACATACGGATACATCAGGGTGAGTACGGATAAACAGACGGTGGAAAATCAGCGGTTTGAAATCAGCAGGTTTTGTGCAGGTGAAAAAATTCATATTGACGGCTGGATTCAGGAAACAATCAGCGGAACAAAGAGTTATACAAAACGTCAGCTTGGAAAACTTTTAACGGAAGTAAAAAGCGGAGACCTTATTATATGCACGGAACTTTCAAGGCTTGGAAGAAATCTTTTTATGATAATGCAGATTCTCAATATCTGTATGGAAAAAAACAGTCGGGTCTGGACCTTAAAAGAACATTACCGTCTGGGCGACAATATAGAAAGTAAAGTACTTGCATTTGCTTTCGGCTTAAGTGCGGAGATTGAACGAAACCTTATAAGTCAGAGAACAAAAGAAGCACTTTCCCGCCGCCGTGCCGAAGGAAAAACTTTGGGCTGCCCCAGGGGTAAACACAGAAGGCTGAACCTTACCTGTAAAAAAAATCATCAGTGGATTGTGGAGGAACTTTCTCATAAAAAAAGTAAGCTTTCTATTGCAAGAAAACTCGGAGTCTCCAAAAACACCCTTTACCGATACCTTGCCTACACCGGGCTCAGAAAACCCCTTGCCTGTAAGCAGAAATCCTGGCTTCAATGGGGTATTATTCACTAAATAAACGAATTTTTGAAACTTCTTTCAGTAAAATTAAAACAATAGTGCGTTTTTTTTGTTTTTTGGTGTATTTAATTTGACTCAAACTAAATCTGCCGTTTACAATAGTAAAAAAGTGAGTTTTTTAAAAAAGGAGTATCATTTTATGGAGCGTTGGGCGATTGCAGAAAAGGCTGCTCTTTCTCAAGACGGGTATGGCATTACGCTTCATGCCCCAGAAAATGTTGATTTTAAAATGTGGGCTCCGCAGGCAAC
>JAEEKM010000345.1 GCA_016282455.1 Treponema sp.
GAAAGAAAAATCCAGGTCAGCGAGAGAAGGAGAATGTGGCAAAACTTAACTGCACGGCTTCTTTTAAAAAAGGGCATTCACCCACCTAGAGAGCGGCTTTTATTGCCTTAAGAAGATCTTCGTAAGTTTCGTAGGCGGCAAGATCACTGTTGTCCTTTTTAATCTGCTCTGTGCTTTTAAAGAGGAAGCCAGCCTTGCTTGCACGAATCATGCCCAGGTCGTTGTGACTGTCTCCACTGGCAATGGTTTCAAAACCAATGGACTGAAGGGCTTTTACTGTCGTGAGTTTACTCTGGGGGCAGCGCATCTTAAAGCCTGTTATTTCTCCGGAAGGAGCAACTTCCAGTGTGTTACAGAAAATTGTTGGCCAGCCTAATTTTTTCATAAGGGGAGTTGCAAACTGAGTAAAGGTGTCGCTTATGATAATTACCTGAGTAAGGCTCCTAAGTTCATCAAGAAATTCTTTTGCACCGGGCAGAGGTTCAATTTTCGCAATGGTGTCCTGAATCTCCTTTAAGCCAAGTCCATGTTCTTTAAGAACACCTATTCTCCACTTCATGAGCTTGTCATAGTCAGGCTCATCACGGGTAGTACGCTTAAGTTCGGGAATACCGCTTGCTTCTGCAAATGCAATCCAGATTTCAGGTACGAGAACGCCTTCAAGGTCAAGGCAAACTATATTCATGCTCATTTTGTTAACTCCTTATTTTTCAGGCTTAAGGCCTTCGACTGCAAACTTTTTTGGAAAAGCGGCAAGTTTTCCGTTCTGTACGGAAGCCCAGGTAACATCTGCTTCTGCACAAACAGTACCGTCATTTTTCTGTATTACCTGATGCAAAGTTCCGCTTACGGCACCGAGTTTTACAGGGGTTGTAAAAACTGTAAGTTCATCATCAAGGAAAGCAGAACTTTTGTAATGAATGTCTATGTGGGTTACGTAGAGGGAAAATCCTTCTTCCACAAGTCCCTTGTAGTCAAAGCCAATCTGATGAAGGTAATTCATGCGGGAATGTTCAAGGTAGTTTAAGTAAACGGCATTGTTTACGTGACTGTAACTGTCGCATTCATAACCGCGGACTGTAATTTGAGTCTGGCAGGTCATTAGTCTTCCTCCACGTTCACCTGGAAATTCTGCATGAGCTGGACAAAGGCATAAATCTTTTTGTAGGCTTCGACACACATTTCTTTCAGGCGGCCTTCTGCAAAATGATCCAGTTCCCTCCAGTTAAGGACAAGTTCACTGCGGGGCATTTTTACAAAGTCTTCAAGACACATCTTGAGGTTTCTGTCGTAGGAAACATAATACTGCACTGCACTTATGATAAGCCGGGCGGCGGCATTGTTTGCGTCTTTTAGAGTTGTCTTTATAATGCCCTTTGCTTCCTTGTCACGTTCGGCACGGGGAAGAAGGGTTTTTAACTTGTAGCCGAGTTCACCGCCGTCTTCACTCATTCTTGCGTCGAGGGCTGCAATTTTTTCACTTACTTCCAGAAGCTGATGATAGGCATCGCTCATGGGGGTTGCAAGCTGCTGGTTTGCCCAGTCACCGCGCACAAGAAGAATGTCTGACAGTTCTCGGATTTCCTTTTTAGTGTAATCAAGCAGGAACTGTTTAAGGTAAGAAAGCGGTTCTGCGTAAAGGTAACCGTCATAGTCTTTTCTTTCAAAGACTGCACTGTTTGCGGTATTATAATTCTTTAAGGGTTCAACATCACCCGTGAAAACCTGCGAAAGGAGACTGTCAATTTTTCCTGCAGTCTGACGGGCCTTGAGGTTTGCAAGGGTTGTTTCTACCTGTTTTCTTGTATCTGAAATAAAATCGTCCACAATGCGGAAGTCTTCACTTTTTGGAACTTCGCGCCAGTTGGGTTCTTCGGTAATAAGCTGAACCATCATTTCAAGAACCTTGCGTTCCCTTAACTGACGGAGACGGGCCATTACTTTTTTCCAGACAGCAAGAGTTATTGGCTCAACACCTTTTACTGCACGAAGGAGTTTGAAAACATCTTCCCAGTCTGCTTCAAAGGGAATGCACCAGGCTACTGCAATAAAGTTCTTTATGTCTTCTGCAACATAGGTTCCGGTGATGGGGCGGAAATTGGGAGTATAGGAAAAATTATGCTCTTTAACGTTTCCGTCAAATTTTTTAAGAAGGAAATAAAAGTCAAACTGACAGAAGTTACTGAGCAGCATAAGCTTGGTGTAAAGGTTGTCTATTTTTGCAATAGTGGAGTTGTCAAACTGAGACAAGAGGCCTTCCAATGTCTGTTTTGTTTTTTCTGACAGTTCCTTGATGCCGATTTTTTTTGACTGCTCGGTGATTGCACTTTCAGACAGAAGGTCATAGGCTTCCCTCTGTTCTTTAGTCATGCTTACGTCAAGAACAATTTTTTTTAGTGCAGCAGGGGTTGAGTTCTGAAACATGAGCTGGGCAGGAGATATGACCTTGTAAATTTCATAAAAGTATTTTGCAAAAGCCGGATCTACCTCATGGGCCGAGTTTTTATAAAAATGATATTTGCTTTTTGAAAGAGTCTTCCAGATGCTTTTCAGTTGACGCTTTTTTGCTGCTTCGGGATCATTACCGCCGAAGATGGAGTCAATAAGGTTCTGAAAAAAATTTCCGCTGGACTTTGCATTTGATGATTCTTTTGCCATGCCTAATAGAATAATACATTGTGTAAGTTTTTACAAGTTGTTAAAAAATATATAAACTCGCAAATACAAAAAAAGTGCCCCTTAAAAAGAGGCACTCACCAAACACTTGTCCTAAAAAAACTTTTCACGATTTTTTTACGAAGTAAAAAAATGCGAGCCACGCGAGCAAGTGAAAACAGTATTCACTCAGTTTTCGCCATAAGGCGAAAACTGATAAGATAAAAACGCAAAGCGTTTTTATCGCGCATACTCAACAATCCGTGTTTCCCTTATCATTGTTATCTTAATGCGTCCGGGGTAACGGAGATCTGTTTCAATCTGTTTAGCAATATTCTTTGCAAGGTCTTTTACTTCACCGTCTGCAATCTTGTCGTTGTTAACAAGAATGCGAAGTTCACGACCAGCCTGAATTGCATAAGCCTGTTCAACGCCCTGGAACTTTTTGGCAGTTTCCTCAAGGTTTTCAAGACGCTTAACATAGTTGTCCACAGTTTCCTTACGTGCACCGGGACGGGCAGCACTAATTGCATCTGCAATCTGAACAAGCACTGCTTCAATTGTCTGCGGTTCACAGTCGTTGTGGTGGGCGGCAATGGCATTTACAACGCGGGGATCTTCTCCCATCTTGCGTGCCATTTCTGCACCAACTTCTGCATGGTTCTGGTCACTGTCATTTTCTGCACCCTTACCAATGTCGTGCAAAAGTGCGGCTCTCTTTGCAAGCTCCCTGTTGGCTCCAACTTCTGCCGCAAGCATACTGGCAAGTTCTGCAACTTCACGGGAGTGGGTAAGCACATTCTGACCGTAACTTGTTCTAAAGTAAAGTCTACCCAGAGCACGAACCCCATCCTGACCCATATTGTGAATGCCAAGATCAAAGAGAACTTTTTCACCCTCTTCGTAAATCTTCTGCTGAACTTCACGGGTAACCTTCTGCACAATCTCTTCGATTCTTGCAGGATGAATGCGTCCGTCTGTAATAAGGCGTTCAAGGGCCTCACGGGCAATTTCTTTTCTTACGGGGTCAAAACAACTGATAACCACTGCTTCGGGAGTATCATCAATAATAATGTCCACACCGGTAAGTGTTTCCAGAGTACGGATGTTACGTCCCTCACGGCCGATAATGCGGCCCTTCATTTCATCACTGGGAAGTGAAACGGTTGCAACAGTAATGTCTCCGGTTACTTCAGTAGAAAGGCGCTGAATTGTGGTAACAAGAATTTCCTGTGCTTTTTTCTCTGCACCCAGCTGTGCTTCCTGATCAATTTTGTTCAGGAGTGCCTGTGCATCGTGACGGGCATCATTTTCCAGTTCTTTAATGATGAGAGTTTTTGCTTCTTCACGTGTAAGACCTGAAATACGTTCCAGTTCTGAACGAAGGGTTTCTTCCTGTTCCTGCATGGAAGCTTCACGCTTTTCCATTTCGGCAACACGGGCAGTAAATTCTTTGTCCCGCTTGTCCATATCCTGACTGCGCTGATCAAGAGTTTCCTCTTTTTTTGCAACCCTGCTTTCATACGACTGCAATTCCTTGCGCCGCTCACGGTTCTCCCGCTCCTGCTGGTTTCGGTCCTGAATGAGTTGTTCTTTTGCCTGAAGCATCATCTCTTTTTTTAGAGCTTCAGCTTCTTTTATAGCATCCTGTCTGACGCGCTCTGCTTTTTGTTCAGACGCGGAAAGTTGAAATCTGGCATAAACCCAGCGAATTGTCCATCCAAGAATGATTCCTGCAACGGGGAGAATAACATACAACAACCAAGTTGGCATACTTTTCTCCTTATCGTACAATAGAATAATCCATATACAATTTAATAGATAGAAGTGATTATGTCAAATGATTATTGGCATTTTTTCACATTTTTTTACAATAGAAATCAGAATAAAGGGGTGGAAAACAATGGTGGGCCAAAGGGCACTTTTCCCTTGAAAACCTGCTTTTTTTGCAATAAAATGAAAATAATGAAACGTTACAAATTCTTTCTAACCGCAGTTATAGGCTGCGCACTACTTTTTGCCCCCACGGGACTTTTTGCAGAAGAAAATGAAGAACCTGCAAAAGCGGATTTTACACAGGCAGTTACCGGCATCTTCGTGGCAAACACTGGTCAGGGGTTTGAACCCTATCACCTGGCACTTGAGGCCGCATACACCCTGGACACAGAAACCCTCTCTGCCACAGGTGCAGTTAAGGCTGCAAAGGGAGACCTTCAGTTTACTGCAAAATGCATCTGGCTTCCCCTGGGAATAAACACTGAATGGATGAGCCTTAAACTCGGTGCAGGCCTCATTTACAACTTTGACGCCTACCTTCCCTACAGCATTTCAAACAATCTGCTCCCCGGAGCCTACTTGCGCTTTGCCCCGGGAAAACACTGGTGCTTAACGGCAGATATCTCCTACTTCTTTAAAGGACGGACAGTTTTTGCAATTGCAGACACCAATCCCCTGCTGGTAAACAGTACCGTAGCCTTCCGCCTGAGGAATGATTTTTTCATAAACGAGGCTTTCGGTGCCTATCTTGAAGTGAGCTCCTACGAACTTTTCCGCTACATGATTCTCTGTGCTCCCTCCGTTACCCTGGGTGGAACTTTCAATACCGGAAACAGCCTGTCTTTTGCTCTTGAAGCAACTGCCAGATTCACAGACTTTTTCACTGTGTCAGCATATTACGACAGCACAGAAGTGCGCTTTTTGGTGAGGTACGAATTTTGAAAAAAGAACTTAAAGCACATACAAAGATTTTTACAGTAAGTCTTCTCCTTTTGACTGCCTTTACTTTTGTTTCCTGCGAATATGCGGTTTGGGAAGGCTTTTACAGAAAACACAATGTTTCTGAAAGAGCGGCAAGTCTTTACAGTCTGCCCGACAGCGACGCCCCGGACCCAACCCTTGCAAAGGGAAAATATTTTGTGGCGGCCTTCAGCGACATTCACCTTTACACATCAAAGTCTACCCTTGGCGACAGGAATCCTTTTAAGGACGGCTTAAAAAAACAGCTTACTGCCTTAAAAGAACTCAGTGATGCAAACCCGACAAAAAATCTCTTTCCAAAATTTACCCTCTGTCTGGGAGACATTGCAGACCACGGAACAGAAAGTGAGTATGTGGAATACAAAACTTTTACAGACGAACTCAAGACCGACCTGAATCTTGTTACCTACAACGTTCTCGGAAACCATGACCTTTACAACACTGGCTGGGAACCCTATGAAAAACTGGTTTACCCCTACAAAAGTTTTTACCGCTTTAACACAGAAAAATTCAGCTGGTATGTTCTGGATTCTGCAAGCGGTTCACTGGGCCCCGCACAGCTGAAAACTCTGGAAGAAGCATGCAAGGAAGATGCAAGACCAAAAATCTTCCTCATGCACTGCCCCATGTACGGAGACTGGACCCTGAACATGGGTTACTTTACCCTGCAGAACTCCTACGAGTCAGACCGGCTCATTACCCTTGCACAGAACAGCAACGTTAAGCTTGTAATGGAAGGCCACACCCACAAGTACAATGAACATCAGATTGGAAACTTTGTAGAACACACCGTTTCTTCCCTCAGGGCAGAACATGAATGGACCCTGCTTCTTGTAAACGAAGACGATGCTACCACTCAAAGATTCCGCATAACGGAAGATGTAGAGACCAAAGAGGACTTTGCCAGGATTCTTGCAGACTATCTGGAGTAAAAAAAAGGCTTAAAGTTTTACCGTCCTTCACCGATAATTATAATGTGCGGTGATTGAGCACTCTTTACGGAAAGGGTTGCCTGCGGACGGTTTTAATGACATCCAGACGCCTGCGGGATCCAGCTTCCTTTTCCAGGTGAATAACACCTATCTCCCGAAGACCAGAGAGTTTTAGCTTTGGTCTTTTTTTTATGCCCTTAACTATAATTTTCTGTTATAATTCTCCGAACATTTGTCTTTTTTGCACCTTTTACCCCCATTAGTATATGTACACGGCACTTGCGGGGGCGCGCGACCCGAAACTTCGTGGAACTAAAACTAAACGCGAAATACTCGCGGAGGACAAAAAGATGAATGCTTTAAATCAGATTATTTTGGAAGGTAACCTTACCGTTGAGCCAAACCTCAGGGAATTTAAAAACGGTCATAGAATGTGCACCCTGCCGATTGCCGTGAACCGCCGCTTTAAAACCCAGAGTGGTGAAAATGGAGAAGAAGTTTCCTTTGTGGAAGTTAACACTTACGGAAAACTTGCGGAAGTCTGTGCAAAATGGTGCCCTAAGGGAAGGGGAATTCGGGTTGTGGGCCGCCTTAAACAGGACCGTTGGACTGACGAAAACGGAAAGAACCGCAGTAAACTTCACGTTATTGCAGAACACATTGAGTTCAAGCCCTTTCTTAAAAAAATTGACGGTACAACAGAAAGTGTTCAGGGGGGCCCCCATTCCGCATCGGCTGATGAAAAGGAGACTCCCACTAAAGAAGAAAAACTTGCAATGCTTGCTGAAGCCGCAATGGCAGCGCAAATGGAACAGGAGGCTGGTGAAGAAGTAGTATTCTAACTTATGTAAAAATTATTTCCTTTTTCCCCGTGATGACGTCCCACCATTACGGGGGGCCGCTTTTGCTCCGGAAGAGCCATAACTTCTGTTTCCCGGTTTACCCGACCTCTTTCTTTGTTCATTCTTCCGGGCGGCGGCTTTTTCTGCCATAGCCTGATAGGCTTCCATCTTTTCAGGATCGTAGAAACCATTTTTCCAGTTAAAGCGGGAGGAACCGGAAATAACACTTCTGTTCTGCATCACATTCATTATGTCCCGAACATCGGTCTTAACAACTTTTGTACGTGAAAAATCAAGGAGCAGTCTTTTCCATCCCTTAGAACGGAGGGCATCAATTTTATCAAGAAGACTGAAGGGAGACTCGGGCATGACAACTGAACCGTCTGCCGAAGAAACCACCTTAAAGGTCATGTCTTCTTTGTCAGCAAAGTAAGTAAAGTCATAGCTTTCGGGAAGCTGGAACCTCATGCGGAAAAGCGGAGGGTAACCAAAGACACACAAAAGAACACGGCTTCTTTCTTCGGAAGTGGCAAAAGTGTCCTCAAGGTTTTCACTGCCGTTTTCAAGGGGAGTCTGCACTGCCATGATGTTCTGGTTTTCAATAAAACTCACGGCCCATTTGTTAAAGGTATAGAGGTAGGGACCTGCAATCATGTGCACGTCTTTTTTACCGCGCAGCATGGTAATGTGGGCAAGATTGTTCACGATAAATGTGCTGTAGCCCATTTCCACAAGACTGTCCAGGGTAGACTGAAGTTCATCTGCACTACCTTCAGGAACAAAAGGATCCAGGGAGAGAACCGTCATTTTTTTACTGAACTGAAGCAGGGGTTTTTCTGCACTTCCTTTGTGAAGAAGATCGTAAGTAACTTCCTTGTTGAGTTCAAGAATAATGCGCACGGGATGAAGCCCCTGAACAAGGTGTGCATCGGCTACTGTTGAAACCTGCACGTAAAAACCTTCGGGGAACCATTTAAGTTCATCCTTTGCAAGGGGAGTAAGGTCAAGAACAGGAAGACGTTCTGCACCGGGCTGTCGTCTGAAAAGCGAAA
>JAEEKM010000346.1 GCA_016282455.1 Treponema sp.
CAGTCCTAAAAACAGAAATCAGCAATTTAGAGGGCTTTGAAGAAGGCAAAAATTATAACATTCCGGATACGTTCAAGGTTTCTCAAGATTGTATTGATACAGTCAGCAGCACAATTGGTTTTGTACCACCCTACTTTAAAGATTATTCCTGGGGCACATTAAAAGTTGAGTATGAAAAACATAACGTTAAAGTATACTGGACCTTCGACATGAAAAATGGTGATGGAGTATCAGGTCCTGTATCATTATTAATTTCAGGAACATATCAGGGGGGAAAATACAGAGATCTAACTTCATATTTTTCATATAATTTTGGATACGTAATAAAAGGTGCGGTGAGTTTTTCCACTAACGGAAACAAATCAATTTCTACCTTAGCTTTCAAAAATGGTGAAACAAAGAATTATTATGTTTCCTTTAAGAAGAAAAATGATTTTGAAATGTATGCCAACAATACTCCCTTTACAGCCACCGACTCTGACTTCGCCGTAAATTGTTCATCATACAACAATGACTACACTTACTACATCTTTGACAAAGACGGAAAACTTCTTGCAGAAACAAAAGGTACAAGCGACTCTGAACGAACCTATATTCCATTGGCTTTTATTGACACTAAGGGAAAAACTATTACTAAATCAGAAGCAGAAACCTCAGGAAGTACACAGTATTATATTGATGGAGTTGCAACAAATAATATCTGTTCAAAACAATATAGCAGCCTGTGGTATCCGGTTTACGTCACACAAAACTCCACTCCCGGAACAATCACAGTCTCTGACGGATTCACTTTCACAAAAGCAAGTACAGTTGAAAAAGCAATTCAGAAATTAGATGCCATGAAACAAAAAACAGATGTTGAATCTTATTACATTACAGACACAGAGATTTCAACTATGGAAAATGATTACAAGGCTTGGGCGGATAGTTTATAGAATAAGTTATGCCACCCTGAACTTGTTTCAGGGTGGCTATGTTCACTTATGAAAAAACACAAAAATAGATTTCTCCATTCCGCACTACGTGCTGCAGTCGAAATGACAATAAAAAAAGCCGCCATGGAGGGCGGCTCGTATATTTAACGTATAAACCCCGTTGAGAATTTCGCCAAAGGCGAAATTCTCAAGAGAAAGTTTTTTGCATGGATGTTAATATTTTGAAAAAGAAACAATCCCCACAAAAAAAGCGCACATGGATGTGCGCTTAAATGATTAACGTATAAACACCGTTGAGAATTTCGCCAAAGGCGAAATTCTCAAGAGATAAAAATTGCAGGAGGCAATTTTTATCTCGCGTAAGTGGCAATAAAGACACCTGCGGCAATGGCAGTTCCAATCACACCGGAAACGTTTGGTCCCATGGCGTTCATGAGAAGGAAGTTTGTGGGGTCACATTCCTGTCCGACTTTCATGCTCACGCGGGCAGCCATTGGAACGGCAGAAACACCTGCACTACCAATCAGCGGATTGATTTTCTTTCCTTTTGGCAGGAAGAGGTTCATGATTTTTGCCATGATAATTCCGCCGGCAGTTGCAACAGAGAAGGCAACAAGTCCCAGGATAATAATTCCGATTGAGTTACCGTTGATGATTTTTTCAGGAGTCATCTGGCTTCCCACACCAAGAGAAAGGAGAATTGAAACAATGTTCATCATTTCATTTTCCATAGTCTTAGAAAGGCGGTCCACTACTCCGCAGTTCTTCACAAAGTTACCGAAGGCAAGCATACCAATAAGAGGTGCTGCAGGTGGAAGAAGCAGAATGGTGAGAACAAGAAGCATCATTGGGAAAAGCACACGCTCTGCCTTGCTTACAGGACGCAGCTGATCCATGTGGATAAGGCGTTCTTTTTTTGTAGTAAGGGCTTTCATGATCGGAGGCTGAATCATAGGCACAAGAGCCATGTATGAATAAGCCGCAACTGCAATCACAGCCATAAGTTCAGGGGCAAGTTTACCGGACACATAAATTGAAGTAGGACCGTCAGCACCACCAATAATACTGATTGCCGCAGCCTGAACGATTGTGTAATCCACACCGGGAATAAAGTTCATGAGTGCCACACCGAACATGGTAAAGAAAACACCAAGCTGAGCCGCTCCTCCAAGAAGTGCCATTTTGGGGTTTGCAATAAGGGGACCGAAGTCTGTCATTGCACCAATGCCCATAAAAATCAGCATGGGGAAGAACTCGTTACCCACACCTGCACTGTAGATGATGTGAAGCATACCGTCAGGGGCATTACCCATACCTGCACCGGGAATGTTAACCAGAATTGTACCGAATCCGATTGGAATAAGAAGCAGGGGTTCAAATCCCTTGGCGGCACCCAGGTAAACAATCAGAAAACCGATTGCAATCATGAGCACATACTGCCAGCCTGGAACCTGTTTTCCTGCAAAGGGATCAAATTTTGCAGCAGCTTCTTTTGCTTCTTCGGCAAGTTTTTCTGCTTCAATTTCCTCAGCAGTTTTTTTGTGAATCATTTTGTAGATTCCGGTAGACTTACCAATGTTCTGAATAAAGGTTTTTACAGAAATATCGTACTCACCTTCTTTCCAGTGCTCGGTTCCTTTAATCACGGTGTCAAAACCTGTAGTATTGTGAACTACAGGACTTCCGTTTTCAAGTACAGTTGTGGCATTTGCAGAAGAAGTATTTTCATTCTGGGCAAAAACCGTAGTCGTAAGTCCTATCACGCCGGCACAAAGCATAAGGGTCAGCATGATAAGGGCAATTTTTTTGTTGTTCTTTGTCTTATCTATTGGCATACATTCGTCCTTAGTTCAGTTCAGCAACAACCATTCCGTTAGAAATCTGTGCACCGGGGCTTACAAGGAAGTGAACCTTTCCGCTTGCACCAGCCTTTACCTCAAGTTCCATCTTCATGCTTTCAAGTACGATGATGGTGTCATTTGCACTAACACTTGCGCCTTCTGCAACTGCGGCACGAAGCATTACACCAGCAACAGGTGCTTTAACAGGTTTACCGCCTGCACTGGAAGCGGCACTTGGAGCGGGAGCGGCTGCTTTTGGAGCAGAAACTACTGGCTGTGGAGCAGGAGCGGCAGCTTTTACCACACCACCGATTGTTGCAACCACCTGACCTGCAGTTACCTGAGTTCCGGTTGCCACTGTGTAAGTTACAGTTCCGTCTTCGGGAGCCTTTACTTCAAGTTCCATCTTCATGCTTTCAAGGGTAAGAACAGTCTGTCCCTTTGAAACTTTTGTTCCGTTTGCAAAACACTGCTTAAAGAGAGTGCCTGCAACAGGAGCCTTAACGTCAACACCGCCGGTTACACTTGCTACAGGAGCACTTGCCTGTGTGGCAGGAGAAGCAGATGCAGCACCAAAACTTACGCTGTATGGAGTTCCGTTAACAGTAACATCCATCTTGTCTCCGGCAGGACCAGAGGTAACGTTGTAGCTTGTTCCATTAACAGTAACTGTATATGAACCGCCCTTTCCTCCGTTAGAAGAAACAGCGGCTTCCTTTTTAAGACCAAAGGTGCTTGCGGCATCAACAGGACCATTTGCACGGTTCTTAAAGAAGTTAGCGGCTACCTTGGGGAACATTGCATAAGTGAGTACATCTTCAACAGATCCGTTTCCGCCGTTTTCTGAAGCTTCTTTTACCATCTTGTCCCATTCAGGTTCAATCTTGTCTGCAGGACGGCAGGTAAGGGGCTCTTCCATTTTGTTAAGTTCAAGAGCTTTCTTTACAAGGTCTGCAGGTGGGGTTGCAGGAAGTTTTCCGTACTTGCCTGTAAGAAGGTCACGGAACTCCTGAGTCATGTTGTTGTAGCGGCCCATAAGAACATTCATCACAGCCTGTGTTCCCACAATCTGACTTGTTGGAGTTACAAGAGGAACATAACCAACATCCTTGTGAACTCCTTCAAGTTCTTTAAGA
>JAEEKM010000347.1 GCA_016282455.1 Treponema sp.
CTTCGTGCAGGGGGAACTTTTTCGTCAATGTATTCTTTAGAAACTCCAAGAAATTCAGAAAGCTTAAGGGCTACAGTGTCATAATGACCTGAAGGAATTTCACCGGGAATAAGGTCAACGGCAAAAGAGTCAGTGTTAATAACAAGGGGCTGGTCTGCATTGCGGTCAAAAATTTCTCCGCGCTGGGCAGGAATGGTACTTACAGTAGCGGAGTTCTGCTGGGATCTGTTTCTGTACTGCTGTCCCTGAATAATCTGCAAAAAGAAAAGCGTAAAGGCATATATAATAAAAACGAGAAAAATTAAAATCGTTAAAAAAGCGAGTTTTGAATTTTTTCTAACCGAATCCTCGCCGTCAAAAAAATCACTAGAAGCCATTAGACCACCGTTTCAGGACGAAGAATGATTGTATTTCTGAAAAGTCCCAGGAACTTAAAGATGATTGGGGTAAGGATTGTGTTGAGTCCAAGTTCAAATAAAAACAAAAAGGAAATGGGATTGTATGACACAACGTTTGAGGGATAAAGCACGGATAGCAGCCAGAGAAGTGCGGCTTTTACAATCGTGGCAATAAAACCAAGCAGGGCTGGAATGATAATGCCTTCCGTGTTAACAGTCTTTATGAAAAGACCGCCCACATAACCGATTATTGTTCTGAAAATACAGTTAAGGCCAAAAGGAGCAGCACTTAAAAAGTCAAGGAAAAGTCCTGAAACAAAACCTGTAGTTTCTCCCATTAAGCGGCCGTTCTGTAAAGAAAAATACAGTATGCAGATAAGGGAAAGATCCGGGTGGGCGGGAAGAATGTTTATGTTAGAAATAATGGCGGCTTCAAGAAGTGCACACACCAGAAGAATGAGGCTGCTGGCAAAAAAAGACAGGAGTGACGGAGATTTACTCATTTTTTTCCTCCAGGGGCGGACGGTCATTGGGAAGAGTCTGGTCTAAAACAAGTACAGTTTCCAGGCGGGCAAAATCTATAATGGGTTCAATATCAATCACCAGAGAAGAATCGTAATCAAGCACACGCACTTCTGTAATGCGGCCCACTGGAATGTCACGCACATAGTTGTCATTTTCACCGCTGGTAACAACAATGTCGCCTTTCTGGAAATCATTCATTACACGGCGTCTTATATACTGAAGGGAAAGCGGCTGGTTAACTGAACCTGTACCAGAGACAATGCCAATGTCACGGGTGTTCTGTATGCGGGAAGAAATGTTACAGTGGAGGTCATAGACCGGCATGATGAGGCTTGTGCCTACCCCAACGGTTACTACTTTTCCAACAACACCAATGTTTCCGTCCTGGATTGCAACAACAGGCATTCCCTTTTTAATTCCGCTTCGGGCCCCCTTGTCAATGGTAATGCCTGAGTAGAGGCTGTCGGGGTCACGTCCAATAATCTGGGCGGCAATATTTTTGTAGTTACTTCTTGTGGCAAAACCAAGCTGCTGGCGAAGCCTTTCGTTTTCTTTTCTTATTTCAGTATTGTTTCTCTGGAGGAACTCATAGTCTTCAAGTTTTTCAAGAAGAACCTTGTATTCCTTCTGAAGGTTTGCCATATCACGAACTGCAGTTACAGTTCCTGTGACATAACCGGTTACAGCACTCACTCCCTTCTGCAAAGAAGAAAGTACGGTAAAACCTGCCTTCTGAAAATTGATTACAAAACCTCCGGCAGAAAAACCAAGCATAATTCCGCTGAAGAGAATTAAAATCAGGAGAACAAATTCTGGAAGCCGAAAATGAACGGGAGACTTCATGGAAGGCCTAGTTGTTCAGGTTGGCGTAAATCTGGCGGTTAGAGTTCATATCTTTAAAGAGCTCAAAGGCCTGTCCTGCACCAACGGCAACACACTCAAGAGGACGCTCCACAAGAATAACAGGAACACCTGTTTCATTGGAGATAAGTTTCTGCAGTCCTTTAAGTGAGGAACCGCCGCCTGTCATAACAATACCGCGTTCAACAATATCTGCGGCAAGTTCAGGAGGGGTCATACCCAGAGTCTTTTTGATTTCTTCAACAATCTTTGTGATTGGTTCTTTAAGGGCTTCACGAACTTCAACGGAGTCCACTTCCAGTCTGCGGGGAAGACCGGTAATGGCATCAGTTCCCTTAATGTCCATTTTTTCAATGGTTTTATCTGCGGTGGCATTTCCAATCTGAATCTTAAGTTTTTCTGCAGTTCCCTGACCGATGATAAGGTTGTGTACGCTGCGGATGTGACGCATGATGGCTTCGTCAAACTCATTTCCACCAGTACGGATGGAACTTGTTACAACCATACCGCCAAGAGAAATTACAGAAACTTCTGTAGTACCACCACCAATGTCGCAAACCATGTGTCCTGCAGGTTCGTAAATAGGAATCTGGGCACCAATAGCGGCAGCAAGACTCTCTTCAATAACCTGCACTTCCTTTGCACCAGCTTTAAGGGCGGCGGCAATTACTGCATCCCGTTCAACCTGTGTAATGCAGGAAGGAATACCAATTTTCATACGGGTACTCTTGAAAAGATGATGACGGGGCATAATCTTGGAAATGAAATATTTAATCATCTTCTCGGTGGAATCAGCATTAGAAATCACACCATCAGAAAGAGGACGAATTGCAACAATACCTTCCGGCACTTTTCCAAGCATGCGCTTTGCTTCTGCACCAACGGCAACAACACGTCCAGTTCCCTTTTCCTCTGCAACAACAGAAGGTTCATCAATAACAATACCCTGTCCGCGGACATAGATAAGGGTATTACAGGTACCCAGGTCAATTCCGATATCAGTGGTAAAATTGTCCCAAAAACTCATATTCTAACTCCTCCCCGAAGGAAATTACTTTTTTAACGTGCTTCATTAAGTTTTTTAAGCGCATCAGGATGATTCACCTGAAGACTAAGGCACTTACGCCACTGGGATCTGGCACGGGCCATGTCTCCCTGCTTTTCATATATTACACCAAGTCCGTAATATGCGTCAGCATAAAGCTCGTTTTTTTCCAAAATAGTTTCAAATTCTTTTTTTGCCTCTTCGTAAGCCCCTTCGTCAAGATAAATCTTTCCCAAAAGTGCGTGGCTTGCAAGAAGACGTTCTTCGTCCATTGTAGTGGAAATCACACGAAAAAGATACTGCTTTGCGGCACTTCCCTGAGAATTTGCATAATACTGTTTAGCAATATCATACAAAAGGGTATCTGTCTCACGAATGAGCAGGGCTTCTGTAAAAGAAGCAATACTTAATTCTGTCTGCCCCAGGGCGGCATAACTTAAACCTAAAAGTTCAGAAAGGTCATTTGAAGTATAACCATGTTCCTGGGCACGCTTTAAAAATTTAACTGCAAGGTCTGCATAGTAGTGGTAGGAAGATGTGCGGTTCTTTAAAAAATAAGTTCTTCCAAGGGCATATTCAAGTTCAGACACAGAGGAACCTTTTGCATTCTGTAAGGCAACGCGCAGGTTATTAACGGCTTCGTCAAGATAGGTCTGGGAAAGGGAAATGTCTTCGCTCATGGAAACGGCAACCATAAAGGCACTGTAGCCCCTGAAAGCACGGGCAGTATTATGAAGCGGAGACTTAGAAAGAATGTTTCCTGCAATGTCATAGACTTTTTTGTAGTCTTTTTTTTCCCAGTTATCATAAAGGGCGGGAACTGAATCTGAATTGTGGATACGGCGGTTTACTATTGTGTAGACGACAACGCTGGCGACTGTAACCACCAGCAAAATAGAGAAAACAAGAATGGCACGCGGTAAAAAGGTATTCTTTCTCCGCGCAACAACATCAGTTTCTGATCCCCGTTTTTTCACTATCTATCCCACCCAATAGTTTCAAAAAAAAGGATACGGTAAGCCGGGTTCTGTCAAGGAAGCAAAAACTTCCCCTTGGCCATCTATCCGCGGCACTGATTACCCAGTACCTCCAGCGAGCTACCCGCAGCATAAGGCCGGAAACCGAACTGCTGTCTGCTCTTGCTCCAGATGAGGTTTGCTTATGCCGTGACTGTTACCATTCACGCGGTGGGCTCTTACCCCGCCTTTTCACCCTTACCTGACAAAAGCCAGGCGGTATTTTTCTGTAGCACTGTCTGTCAGAAATGAGTTATACCAGAAATGGCAACGATCTCCTCTGGCCGGTTATTACCCGGCATCTTTTCCGGTGGAGCCCGGACTTTACCTCACGCACACACACTATCATGAGCATGGTACGCGCGACCAAAATATCCTAAAAGAATTCAAGGCATTCACTTAAGTGAAATACCAGGAATTCATATTTTAAATTTTTAGAGGAATTACTCCTCGTCTGCGAGTGCACCGAAATCATCATCACCGTCAATTTCGGATTCTTCACTCTCTTCATCATCATCAAGCAAACTGCCTGTATTGTCTGAGAAGTAGTTGGAAGCAACATTTTCTGCTTCTTCGTAGAAAAGAATGCGGCTGCAGTATGGACAGAAGAGCAGCTTCTCTCCACGGCGGACTTCATTTGCAAACTGATCAGGAAGAATCATGTGGCATCCGTCACACACATTACCCTTTACTGCAACAATACCATTGCTGTTTCTGCGGATAATGCGCTGGAACTTAATGATTGTCTCTCCGTCAATTCCTTCGGAAGACTTTGCTTCTTCCTTTGCAAGCTGACTGAGTTCTTCGTTGTATTTGTCAAGTTCTGCGTTAATTCCGTCCTGTGAGGCTTTAACGGCATCAGAAGTCATTTTAATAAGAGACTCCTGTCCTGAAAGTCTGTCTGAAAGTTCGGAAAGTTTTTTCTCTTCTACAAGAAGAACCTTGCGGAGTGAATCTTCTTTTTCTTTTGCATCAGAAATCTGTTTTCCAAGAACTTCATATTCACGGTGAGTGCTGATGGCATCCATGCCCTTTTCTCCAGACTCACGTGTTCTGACGGCTTCGTCAAGTTCTGCCCTTAATGCAGCAACTTTTGTTTTCTGAGCTTCATTTTCTTCGTTGATTTCTACAAGCTCTTTCTTATACTTTTCAAGACTGTCTGCCAAACCGCCCAATTCCTTAGGCTTATCTTCCTTAAGTTTTTCAATTTCATACTTTTTGGCAAGGACTTTCTGTAAGTCTTTGAGTTGTTTAAGTTCCTCTGACACCTGCATGGCCATGACCTCATTTACAATTATAGTAATTTAATATACAAGATAATAAACGTTTTGTCTAGGGTTATTCAGCATTAGGAAGGAAAAACTGATTTGACCAGACACCCTTGTAATCCTTGTTTTCATGAAGACCAAGAGGAATGCTGATTGTAAAGGTAGAACCCCTTTCTTCCACAGACTCAACCCGGATTATCCAGCCGTGGGTTTCAATAATATTTTTCACAATGGCAAGACCGATTCCAGATCCCACTTCACGCCGGGAGTTTGTTCCCCGGAAGAAAATATCCCAGATGCGCTCAAGATCTTTTTCTGAAATACCTGAACCTGTGTCAATTATTTTTATTTCTACAGAAGAAGGAGACTGAAGTGCAATAAGGGAAATGTCATCGCCTTCACTGGTATAGCGGAGAGCATTTGAAAAAAGATTTTCAAGGGCACGGAAAATAAGTTTCATATCCATTGCAACTTCAAAGTTTTCATCCACATGAATATCTACAACAACATTACGCTTGTAAACATTTCCTGAAGAAAGCATGTAGTTTCCAAACTCCCGTAAAACCGGCACAAGTTTTATTTTTTCAAGATCCATGCGCCAGTCTAAGGAACTGAGTTTTTCGTAGTCAATGAGGTCGTTTATCATGTCCTCAAGCTGTTCTGCCTTTAACTGAATTATGGAAAGGGAGTTGCGGATATTTTCCTCCCCCTTCACCACTCCGTCAAGAATACCTTCTGAATAACCTTTAATAACTGCAATTGGAGTGCGGAGGTCGTGACTAATTCCCATGATAAATTTTGTCCTGCGCTGCTGGTCATCTTTTAGGGAACTGCGCACAGAATCCATACTTTTTAAAAGCGACAGAAACTCCTGGGAGGGAATAAAAAAGTCAGGAGTTTTTATGGGAGTATCAAGATCGCCTAAGGCAATTTTTTTCATGCTGCGGTCTAATACAACAAGGGAATTTGTGAGCCCCCTTGAAAGAGAAATTACGATTGTAATTCCAATACTTTCTATAAAAACCACAACAAAAAAGGCAATAAAAACATGGTAAAAAGAATAGTGCTCTTTTTTTTCGCTGACTTTTATTCTGGTAAGGATTGTAAAGGGGTCGTTTTCTATAACAGGTTTATGACTCTTTTCGTGATAGGACTTAAGGGAGGGAGAAAGGAACATGTATTCGTAGGTGGAAGAAGTTCTCTTTATGAGGCGGACAATTTCATCTGCTCCTGGAACCGTACCGGAAATGAACTCCGGCATGGAAGAAAGAACCACCTGGTCTCCGTAAAAAAAGACAACATCTACGTTTGGCGGAATGTGACCTACATGTTCTTTTAATACCTGCCATTCCTTGGGGCTCAGATCCATTTTTGCAAGGCTGCGAATCTGATTGTAACCTGCAAACATGTGGAATCTGGGCGAAGTAAAAAAATGGTAGAGGGGCACAAATATTATGCTGATTATGGGAAATAAAATAATAAAAATAATGAGAACGGTAAACTGCGATTGTATTCTCATTGCATTTACCTAGCGCACAAACAGATAGCCCTCTCCAAATTTTGTAGTAATGTAACGCGGGTGTGAAGGATCTTCTTCTATCTTCTTTCTGAGGCGCTGAATGTATACTGCAACTGCGGTTACATCACCGAACTGAGTTCTCCACACATGGTTGTAGATGAGCTCGGGGTTTACGGGCTTACCTGCATTGCGTACAAGGAACTCAAGCAC
>JAEEKM010000348.1 GCA_016282455.1 Treponema sp.
TGGCAAAACAGTACATGCTCTGGAAACTAACCACAATTCCTTTCAAAAAAAGAATCTGGAACCAGTGGTTCAGCAAAAAGACCAGCATGGCAATAAGGATCAGGAACTGTCACATAAGGGGGATTTCTGCCTGATTCAAAGAGTCGTAGGCTTCTGCAGCAGTAAAGCCCATCTGGAAAGCAAAGAACTGTCCTGCGGTACTGAAGGCTGCAAAAATTATCTGAATGTAAAAACCGATTATTATGCCGATTAAAGCTTCGCCTAAAAGAAGGAGAACATACACAAGGTTAAACTCACCGTTCACGGTAATAAAGGAAGCGTAGGCAGCATAGGTACCTGTGGCAAGGGAAACCTGGGGGTAGATAAGGTATGCCATGAAAAAACCCAGTGCAACTTTTGCCATGAACCTTATGGTCTGGGTAGAAAAAAGAGGAAGTGTCAGAATTAATGCCATCACCCTTGCATAGACCAGCAGAAAAACCGGAGCACGGGCTACAAGCTGTTCAAGCATTCCTTACAAAACTCCTTTGCCTAAAGTTACATTTTTGAAATCTGCTCAAAAAGTCTTGTGGTAAAAGTTCCCATTGAAGTAAACATCCAGCCGCCCAAAAGAGCAAGCACTAAAAAGATAGTAAAAAGTTTAGGAAGAAAAGTGAGCGTCTGTTCCTGAATAGAGGTTGTTGCCTGAAAAATTGCTATAATAAGACCTATGATAAGGGCCGCTCCAAGTACAGGGGCAGTAAGTTTAAAAACCTGCCAGATTCCCTGCTGAAGAATTGTTACGAGTGAAGTTAAATCCATTCCTTTCATTTACAAACCTCCCTTAAAATACTTTCATTACGCTCTGGAACAGCTGTCCTGTAAGAAGACCCCATCCGTCTACCAGAACAAAGAGCATGAGTTTAAATGGCATTGAAATCTGAACCGGAGGAAGCATCATCATACCCATGCTCATGAGAATGCTTGCCACCACCATGTCTATGATAATAAAAGGTATGTATAGCAGCACACCTATTTTAAAAGCCGCCGTCAGTTCATGAAGAATGTATGAGGGAATGAGGATGTAAGTGGGAACATCTGCCCAGGTGTTGGGGCGTTCAAGTCGGGCCATGTTCATAAAAGTTGCAACGTAGGAATTGTCATCACTAATCTGACTTATCATAAAAAGCCTGATTGGTGCCTCTGCCTGAGTGTAGGCCTGGTCTAAAGTAATTTCGTTGTCAGAAAGAGGACGGAAGGCATTGTTGTAAACTTGAGTAAGGGTCGGCCACATGCAGAAAAGAGTCATAAAAAGTGCAATGCCGTTGAGCACTGCCGTAGGGGGAACCTGCTGTAGGGAAAGGGCTCTCTTAATAAAATCAAGCACGATTGAAAAGCGGAGAAAGCAGGTTACAAGAATAAGAAGACTTGGTGCAAGGGTAAGCAGGGTAAGAAGAACAAGCAGCTGTACGCTAAAGGCAACCTGCTGTCCGTTCTGTGGAGCCGTAACAGAAAAAGTTATGTTTGGAAAATCAATGGTTCCGGGTCTGTTTCCCATTTCCGTGTTTCCTCTGGTTGAACCCTGGGGAAAATTAGATGCCTGGGCGGAAAGAGGAAGTGCCGCAAGTGAAAGAAGCAGCAGGAGTACAAGGGAGACTTTTGGAAGTTTGATTTTGACTTTTGAAAATAAACTCATAGCCTACTCCTCTTTTTTTCCAAAAGTCTTGTTCTTTAAGGAGTCGAGTATCTGTTTGGTTGCGCCGTCGTAAACAGAAGTTTTCTTTTCACTTCCCTGACCTGCCTTTTTCTTTGGCATAAAAAGTTCAAGCACTTCTTCAAAAGATTTGGGGCGGTTTGTGTTGTCGGTTTTGTCTGCGTAAACGTTCATGTCGTTAATGAGTTCTTCGTCGGTAACTTCTGCAATCAGGTTTACGCTGTCATCACTTACACCCAGAATGTAGGCCTTGTTTATGAGGGTTACAATCTGAACGGATTTTCCCGGCGCAAGAGAAATGGCGGCAACTTTACGCAGGAAGGGGTCAGAACTTACTTCAGGAGAGTCACTTTTCTTTTTTAAGTATTTGAAAAGAAAAACGATTACTGCAATTACAAAAGCAAGAACAAGAAGCATGCGGAAAAAGATACCGGCCGTACGAAGGGCACCTCCTGACTGACTGGCAGCATTTGTTCCCGCTTCAAAGGGCATGAGACTTTCATCTGTCTGGTTAGAAAGATTTACGCTTGTGTTTTCTATGGAAGTTGAATCTGCGGCAGTTGTAGTTGGAGTTGCATTTGCACTTACATTGGCACTTGCACCTGCACTTTCACCCGCACCTGCAGAAACAGGCTGTGCAAAAACCTTTACTGATAAAATAAAAATGAGGGCAAGGCACAAGGCACCTGTCCTGAGAAAAGTCTTTTTCATAATCCCACCCAATTAAATAATAGTTACCGCCGGTCTTCCCTATCCCCAAGGAAAACCGGAGTAATTTTCTAAAACTAGATTGAAGCCGCCACGTGTTCAATGGCAGGAAGAATTTCGGTAACACGAACACCGAAGTTTTCGTCAATAACCACAACTTCTCCCTTTGCAATGGGCTTGTGGTTCACAAGAATGTCCACAGGCTCACCTGCAAGTTTATCCAGCTCTATAATTGTTCCTTCGCCCATGCCAAGGATTTCTTTGATTGTTTTTTTGGTACGACCGAGTTCTACGGTCATCTCCATGTTCACATCCATGATAAGGCTGATGTTGCCCTGCTCTCCGGCTCCACCCGCTGTCTGCAGGTTGGGGAAAGAAAGGGACTGAACGTTTGGAGGAGGCTGCATCATACCGCCCATCATACCACCCATCTGGCCCATGCCCATCTGCTGCATTGGCATTCCCATACCCATGCCGCCCATGTTCATACCGCCCATCTGCTGCATTCCACCGCCCATGTTCATGCCGCCCATCTGCTGCATTCCCATGCCGCCCATGTTCATTCCACCCATCTGGCCGCCCATTGGAGAAGCCATGGCTGGACTTGCAGGAGCAGCTCCCAGTGACTGAGCATTAAATCCACCTGCGGGAGCAGCAGGCTGTGAACCACCGCCCAAGGCAGTTACCATTCCCTCTGCAACAGGAGAACTTACTGCTTCCCAGAGAGTAAAGGCTTCACCTGCAAGGGTAACGGGGTATGTAAAGAGGGCAAAAGTTCCCTGTGGCATACGAACCATTGCCTTTGGCTGATTAACTGCTTCGGGAGGGTTTGTAGCAAGACCGGGAAGTTTACCGCCGGAACTGAGTTCTGTAATTTCTGCACCTGAATGAGAAGCAATCACTTCTGAAATAACAGAAAGGGCCATATCATCCAGAGAAGGATTTTCTTCCTTGTTGATGAGTGAAACAAGTTTTGTTGCAAACTCAGCAGAAAGAAGGAAAAGGTGATCGCCTGAAAGACCGGTTGAATAGTCTGCCATTACTGCAATGGGAACTTCCGGAATCTTTGCAAGAAGCTGGTCTCTGCCGCAAGCCTCAACAGTTGGAGTTGCAACTTCCACACTGCTTTCTGTCATGCTGGCAATAACACCTGAAAGTTTATCCTTAATCTTCTCAGAAAAAGACTGCAGGGTTGGAATATCAAACGATGCAATGGGTGAAGAAGAAACGCTTCCTCCGCCAAGCCCGCCGATGTCAACACCGGAAAGCAGCGCGTCAATCTCTGCCTGTGAAATAGATCCTTCGCTCATATAGACTCTTCTCCTTCCGCAGTCAGTTCCTCAAACTCTGCGTCTACTTTCTCTTCCATTTTGCCAATTATCTGAACTGCCATTTTTTTACCTACGACACCAGGCTGGCAATAAAATTTCTTTCGTTCACCCACACGAAGTGTAAGGGGGTCTCCCACACGGATTGTATCAAGACGAACCACGTCTCCTGCCCTAAGGCCAAGTACATCCCGGATGGGAACATTTATAGTGCCTACTTCTGCAACAATCTCCATCTGCACGTCTGAAAGTTTTTCTTTAAGAGTGCCCAGATACTGGGTTGTTGAACTTCTGCGTACAGAACTGAACCAGAACTGGCTGGACAGTTTTGATACAATAGGCTCAATGGTGATGTAAGGAATACAGATGTTCATCATGCCTGCTTCATCACCGATTTTAATTTCCAGTGTAACAAGAATAACCATTTCGCTTGGAGGAACAATCTGTGCAAACTGAGGGTTTGTTTCAATCTGCTGCAGACGGGGACGAAGGTCAATTACCTGGGTCCAGGCTTCGCGCATATTTGCAAGAATACGCACGATAATTCCTTCCATAACGCTCTGTTCAATATCCGTAAGGTCACGGCTCACTTTTCCACCGGTGTCACCAGAACCACCAAAGAGGCGGTCAATCATAATAAAGGTGATTTCCGGTGCAATTTCCAGAACTGCATTACCCTTAAGGGGGTCCATGTTAATAACCGCCAGGGTTGTAGGAGTTGGAATAGAACGGATAAACTCTTCGTAAGTAAGCTGGTCTACAGAAGCCACGTGCACGTGAACAAGGGTACGCAGCTGTGCAGAAAGGCTTGTTGTGGTAAGACGGGCAAAGGTTTCGTGCATGTTGGAAACAGTACGAATCTGTTCCTTTGAGAATTTGTCCGGTCGGCGGAAGTCGTAAATCTTAATGCGTCGGGTGTCACTAACCGGCTTAAAGTCATCATCACCCCCTGCATCGCCTGAGGAGATTGCCTGGAGAAGCTGGTCAATTTCATCCTGTGACAGAACTTCATTCATGTCGTGAACCCACCTTTATAAAACCTTTTACCACTCAGCCTATTGCTGAATAATATCCTTTGACGTGAACATGACTGCCCTGATTCGGGAGTTACTTAAAATATCATCATTTATCTGATCACGTATCTGCTGCTTAAGCATTTCCTCGTTTTGAGGCCTTAACTCTTCAGTTGTTTTTTCAGAGAAGAAACGTCTTAAAAAGTCAATAATCTCAATACGGCGGGAAGTAATTTCCGTAGAAGCCTGCTTGTCATCTTTTCTGTAACCCAGGGCGATTGTAACGGAAACACTTGCGGGGTTTGCATCGCTTGTAAGGGTACGAATCTGGTCAAGAGAAGTGTACCAGTCATAGTCCTCGCGCTGAGAAGTAAACTCTTCGCTTACAGGAATGGAAGTCTGTCTTTTTCCGCTCTTGTTAAGGATGAGTGTGGTAATGACAACAATCGTTACGATAAGAATGATGGCTGCAACGCCAATGAGAATCCACTTAAGAAAACCTGCAAAAAGTCCGCCAATGCCACCTTTTTTTGGTGCACTTGCGCCGGAATCCTCCATTCCCTCATCTTCCATATCGTCTGCCATATTGTCCTCCAGAAAAAATCTTCTACATGATTATCGGAATTTCCGATTTTTAGTTTAGTATTTCCTAAAAATGCCCCTCGTCAAGGATTATCACGTCTACGCGACGGTTATAAGCCCTGCCTTCGGGAGTGTCATTGCTGAACTTGGGTCTTGTATCCGCATAGCCTGCAATGGAAAACTGCTGTTCGTTTACGCCAAAGTCACTCAGGTAATGAAGGACATTTGCCGCACGGGCCGCAGAAAGTTCCCAGTTGCTTTTAAACTCACTGCCTGCCGGAACAGGACGATTGTCTGTGTGGCCTTCTATTCTCCATCTTTTGTCGTGAACTTCAGGTTCTTCAAAAAAACGGGCAAGCCGCAGAAGAATGTCTCGTGTTTCACCAATGTTAAGTTCTGCTTTTCCTTCTTCAAAAAAGGCATCGCTTGCAAGAGAAATGACCACTCCCCTTTCGTCAGAGGTAATGGTAATTTTATTTGTCTTTACAACAGGAGCAAAACTGCTTATTGCTTTTTTCATGGAAGGACCAAGCCTCTTACCCTTGTCCAGGGCAGGAAGTGAACTTACCACGTTACCAAGAGTAGCAAGAGTTCCCGGACTCAGAGAAACCTGACCGCCTGTGTTGTTGTTAGAAATAGCAGCCTGAAGTGCAGCCATCTGAATGGCATCTGTTTCTGAGGGGTCATAAAGCATAACGAAGAAGCAGAGCATGAGGGTAATCATGTCTCCATACGTTCCTTGCCACGCGGTTGATGGTTTATCAGGTTCCTTCTTTTGTTTCTTTGCCATTAAAAACCTGCCTTAGTCTTTCAGAACGTCAGCTTCAATTGCCTTGCGGCTCTTTGGATCAAGATAAGTAAGAAGTTTCTGTGCCAGAACGCGGGGGTTATCACCGGCCTGAATGGAAAGAATACCTTCGAGCACCATTTCCCTGGAGTTCATTTCTGCACTGTTCTGGGCAAGAAGTTTTGTAGCAAGAGGACCGAAGAGCCAGTTTGCCATCATTGAACCGTAAAGGGTTGTAATCAAAGCCACAGCCATGTTTGGACCCAGAGAACTTTTGTCCTCCAGGTTCTGAAGCATACCAATCAAACCGATAACGGTACCCATCATTCCCCAACCAGGAGCATAACCTGCCCACTGGGTCATAACGCCAGCCCATTCCATGTGACGGGCTTCCATTTGTGCCATTTCGTTTTCAAGGATTGCGCGGATTGCAGTACCGTCAGAACCGTCCACCATAAGACGAAGTCCCTCTTTTAAGAAGGCATCATCAAGGTCGTCAAGTCCTTCTTCCAGTGCAAGGATTCCTTCACGGCGGGCTTTTTCTGAAAGGGACACCATGTTCTGAACGGCAGTTTTTTCTCCGTAATCAAACACTTTAAAACAGCGTCCCAGAATTCCCCAAATACCAAGGGCCTTGTTCATGGGAGAACTCACAAACAGTGCCATGTAAGAACCACCAATGGTAATGATAACAGATGGAATATCAATGATGTTCATGATTGATGATCCTCCGGAAAACACACCGAGGAACACCATGGCGACACCGCCAACGAAGCCGATAATGGTTGCTATGTCCATTAAAAATATCCTCCCACGTCTATTTTTAACTTATCTTACAATTCTTGCGGATAGTTACCGATTCGTTTTCTGTACTCAACGATACGGTTAATGATTTCGTCCGGGCTTTCGCTTACAACTACCTTTTTCCCCGAAAGGAGTGTGAGTGTTAAATCTGGATTCTGCTCCATATCTTCAATCTGATGGGGGTTTATCCAATACTTTTTGCCGTTCAGACGGGTCACTTCTATCATATTCATATATAATGTACGATTATGGAAATATCGTCAAGTTTTTTTAAGGATTTTTTTACCGATTTTTGCTTTTTTGAAAAAAGTTTTTTACTTTTTCTTAGCAAAACGGGCGGTGATTAACTTCCATATTTTCTTGAGCCACTTCCATATCCTCATATACCAGGGAGGATTGCGCAGTCTTTCCAGCCTGTGGTAGCCTTCAAGAAGTTCTTCCTCCGTAAATTCCTTGCGCTGGTTGTTTTCTTCAAGTTCCATTTCCAGCTGGTGTTCATCGCTTATTTCTTTTGTAAGAACTATGGCATTGATGGTTTCCCAGCCGAGTGCCTGTGCTGCCCTTAAACGCCGTTCGCCTGCAATAAGTTCATACTTGCAGTTTAGGGTGATTGGATTTAAAAGCCCGTAAGTGCGGAGACTCTGCTTTAACTGCTCCAAATCTCCCAAATCTTCGCGGACTCTTTTTTTCACCTTTATGTCGGCTATTTTTACAAGCATTGGCACCACCTAATCCAAAAGCCAGTTTGAAAAATCATCAGGATCTTCGTTACCCTGGGGAAGTTCCAGTTCATCTTTTGTAATTCCCTGTTCTGCCATGGTTTTGTCAGACTTAAGGAATTCAATATCAAAGCCAAGGGGACTTGTGTCCAAAGCTCCCACGTTGTAACTGAAACCTGTCTGCATGCGGGCGTGCCTTAGGCGCACTTCTCCATAAGCACCTGTAACTGCACCTGAGTGCTTACTGCAGGGTTCCGTAGGTTCAGTGCCCGGGAAGTAGTAGGCGGTAAGTTTGTGTTCTTCTCCGCACTCGGGGGTAAGGAGACCGCCGCTTTCGGAACAGACATCAAGTTCAATAAGACCAGCAGGAGGTTCTTCGCGGAAGTTTTTAAAGGGCTTGTCTTTATTTATTTCGTGCATGAAGTCGCCCCAGACAACACCTGCCAAAGTTGAACCTGTAATGGAAAGTCCAAGTGACTGACCCGGTCTGTCAAATCCAAACCAGAAGGCAGCAGTGTAATAGGGAGTAAAACCAACGGTCCATGCATCTGCCCAGTTCTGGGTAGTACCGGTTTTTCCTGCGGCAGGCATGATAAAGGGGTAACCGTTCTCGCCAATAAAGCGGAATTTATTTCCCTTGCCTTTTCTTTCTCCTGTCATGTAAAGGGTTGAATCCCAGTCTGAACCGTAGCGCAAAGTTCCTTTTTCAACAGTTTTCTTTAAGAGTTCCTGCATGATAAAGGCTGTTTCTTCGCTGACAATCTGTGCTTTTGCGCCCTTAGCCCTCTGAGCGGCCCTAACCTCTCTCTCGGGGTCAAGAATAATAGTTCCGTTTTTGTCTTCCACGTTGCGGATTGCAATGGGAACAACTTCTGCACCATTGTTTGCGTAAGTGGCAAAGGCTTTTGCAACTTCCACCGGGCGCACAGAACAGACACCAAGACCAAGAGGATAAACCGGTTCAAAGTGACGTTCACGGAGTTCATTCTGAGGAATGCCAAGAAGTGAAGAAGTTCTCTTAATTGCTGAATCAAAACCGATTGCATCAAGAACTTTAAGTGAAGGAACATTCATTGAATGTGCAAGGGCATACCAGAGGGGCACGTCTCCTTCCCACTGACCTTTAAAGTCCTGAGGAATATATGGAGAACCGTCTTCCTTATGGAAAACAATGGGTGTGTCGCTGATGATTGCAGTCATTGTTGCAGTGCGGCCTTCAATGGGAACCTTCTCGTCAATGGCGGCAGAATAATAGAGGGGTTTGAAAGTTGAACCAGGCTGAAGTCTTGCCTGAACTGCGCGGATAAACTGGTTTTCCTGATTGTATTCTGAACCGCCCACAAGTGCATCAATGTAGCCGGTGTTGTTTTCAAGGGCAATCATTGTTCCTTCGATAGTGGTGCGTTCGGCATCCTGTTTACTCTTTAAGTTTCCGCGGTTAACGACACTGGTTTTTAAAGTGTCCATTCCGCAGAGCAGGGACATTACGTCAATAATGGGGTTAATTGTTTTTGTGTATTCGGCTTTTGCAATAACTTCCGCTCTCTGACCGCTCACCTTAAGGCTTGGAAGATCAAAGACTAAACTGATGAGTTCTGAAAGGGGAACATAAGTTTTAAAAGCATCTCCCTGACGGCGGGTAATGTTTCTCTGGTAAAGGCGGTTTGCCTGGCGGATGTAGACGGACATGAGTTCCTGTGCCGCTTTCTGATGACTTAAGTTTAAGGTGGTATTAACTGTGTAACCGCCTGTGTAAATGTCGTCTGTTCCGTAGAGCATGTCGCTTAAAGTACGGCGCACATATTCACTGAACCAGGGGGCTTCGTCTTCCCGCATTGCATAGGCAGAAGAATTTGTTCTTGTAAAATCAAAACTTGCCCAGTAGTTGTCAAAACTTTCGTCAGCTTCTTCCCTTGTAATGTAACCTTCGGAAACCATGGCATTAAGAACTGTCTGCTGTCTGTCCATGGCACGGTTTGGATGTTCAAAGGGATTGTAGAAGGCAGGGTTTGAAAGCTGAATGACAAGAATTGCCGCTTCGGCAGGTGTAATCTCCATTGCAGAATGTCCGAAGTAATATTTACTTGCTGCGTTTACACCGTAAGTTCCGCCTCCAAAATAAATGCGGTTAAGGTAATGTTCAAGAATCTCGTTTTTGGAATAGCGGCGTTCCATCTGGACTGCCCACCAGAGTTCCTTGAGTTTACGCTTGTAGGAATAGTCAGAACGGTCACAGTAAAGGGTACCTGCAATCTGCTGGGTTAAAGTTGAACCACCGCCCAGAGAACGGTTAGTGAGTTTACCAACAATGGCACGCATGATTGCTTTAAGGGTGTAACCGTGATGTGTATAGAAAGAACGGTCTTCACGTGTAATGAGGGCATCTACCATGTGCTGGGGCAGACGTCCAAAGGCGATTATTTCACGCTTTTCATCACTGGCAAATTCTGTAATGAGTTCTCCGTTCACATCAAGAAGTTTTGTGGGGAGAGCGGTATCAAAATCAGTAAAGTTTTCTGTATTTTCTGTATTTATAGTAACAGCCAGTCCCCTGCCTAAAAGAGCCCCGAACAATACTGCATTAAAAAGCAGCAGGGCCACAAGCACGAACGGCCAGACCTTTCGTTTTTCCATATTTTACAATGATATTTGAAATAAAGATAAGTGTCAATTATGTCTGTGGGTGATAAAGAATTCAGAAAAATAAAACTTTGCAAATGAACATATAAGACAAATGTCCGCCTTCACTCCCGCCGGGAACCCACTACGAAAAAAGGCTCGCTTGAAGCTTCGCTGCGAATACCGCGCTTTGCTCGCTTGTGCAGATTTTTTTTCGCAGTGGAACCCCGGCTCCATTACGGCGTACATTCACATTTTATTACAGAACTTAAAGTTTAGTATCTTTTTCATCGACACTATATAATCAGAATTGAAAAAACACCTGTTATAAAAACTACTGTTTATTTATACAAACAATAAATTATAATAGAAACTGGCACGTAACGGAGCAGCAGCCGGCATGGGTGCCACTTTGTAGCCGCAGTAATCATCCATGCATGCAAACTTGATTGTGGGTCAAAAATTCATTGTCCGATAGATGTCCGCCTACAACCGTGGCCGGCCCCGTGGCGGATGCTGCGGGAGTGAAGTGCCAGTTTGTCTTTATGAATACATTTATTTATAATAACGTAATTTTTCAAATCTGGTGCTTTATCGCCGGCCAAAGGCCTCGAGGTTGGCAAGTCCGCGCTTGAACTGGGGAATACGGGCACAGGCAGTTGTGTCCAGCGGAGAAGTTTCGCCCCTGGCAAGGAAGTGGTAGGCTACACCGGCAATCATGGCACCGTTGTCACCACAGAGTTTTAACGGTGGGAAAATGCAGTTAAGTTCCTTGTGTTCTGCGAGCATGGCACGAAGACGGGAGTTTGCCGCAACACCACCGCCTGCAACAACAGTGGTAAGACCAGTGTCCTCTACCGCACGCAGAAGACGGCTCACCAAAGTACGGCAGGCAGTTTCCTGGAAAGAAGCCGCAATGTTTGCAACACTCTTTTCATACCCCTTATTCAAAAAATATTCGCTCTGGTGAATTACCGCAGTTTTAAGTCCGCTGAAGGAAACATCATATCTGTGCTCACCCTTGTCCATTTTGGGAACAGGGAATGAATAAGCCTTGGGGTCACCTTCTTTGGAAAGCTTATCAATAATAACTCCTCCCGGGTACCCCAAATCATAAAACTTAGCAACTTTGTCAAAGGCTTCGCCAACGCTGTCATCTATTGTAGTACCAAGAACTTCAAGATCATCAAAGCCCTTAACTTTTGCAATAATACTATGACCGCCGCTTACAAGAAGACCAATGTAGGGGTAAGGAATATCGTTTACAAGATGGGCCGCATACATGTGTCCCAGCATGTGGTTCACTGCATAAAAAGGTTTACCTGTAGCCCAGGCGAGGGTCTTTCCAAAAGTAAGTCCCACAAGAAGACTTCCCATAAGACCAGGTCTGTTTGTGGCCGCAATGGCATCTACGTCATCGAGGGAAAGTTTTGCTTCTTCAAGAGACTGGCGCACTACCGGCAGAATCCATTCGGCATGCTTACGGCTTGCAATCTCCGGCACAACCCCTTTATAAATCTGATGAAAAGGAATCTGAGTGGCAACAACATTACTCAAAATCTCATGTCCATCTTTAACAATAGCGGCCGCCGTCTCGTCACAAGAACTTTCTATACCTAAAACTAACATAATAATACCCCTCAAAAAAATGCGCCATGGAGGGCGCAGCATTTGTTTTGCAAAATGAATAAAAATCACAGCCCCAGTTTTGAAGGAGTTGTAATCACATAGCCTGCCTTTACAAGATAAGGATAAATATCCGAAAGCAGGACAGGAAGTATTTTCGCGGATTTATCAACATGACCTATAATCACGGCGTATCCGTTTTTGTTTGCAACGTTAAGACCTTTATAAAGTTCAGTAAGCATTGCATCTCTGTCCACTGTATTATCCAGAAAAGGAGCAAACCTCGCAAGATAGTTCATGTCCCTTTCAAGGGTTGCAGCAGGAACTGAAGTCTGTGCGCTGGTACGGGAGTCAAGAAAATAAATTCCCCTCTCATTTGCAACCTCAAGTACAGCCCCTATTTTAGTTTTATTTTCTGTAATAAGGGAACCTTCATGATTATTCATTCCCCTTACACCAGGACCTATCTCATCAAGATTTTCTTTTATCGTTATAGCAATCTCGCTAGTTGACATGTCAGGAAGTATTGCCCCAGGACCAGGATTTGGAACGATACCGCTGGGATAATTGTGAGCCTGCATGGGCTGATGAAGAATCAGTTCTTTTCCACTCTGTCTTACAACATAAGCGCAGTCCTTTGAATGACTGAGCCTTGGCAGAACTGCAATCGTAATCGGAAAAGGAAGTGCCGCATATTTTTTTACATTCGCCACATTCTCCCCTGCATCATCAATTACAAAACAAAGCTTTGCTCCGTTAACTGCAGGCGGAATGTTAAAAAGTTTTTTCTTCGCTTCCTCAAGTTCCCTGTCTCCGGCGGAAACAGTTCCAATAGAAGCAATATGCGAATCTGTATTTTTTGTTTCAGTAGAATTGGTCGTTACAGCAGTATTTGTTTTTGAAGCGGCAGTATTTGTTTTTACCGACGGCTGTTCTTTTACCTGACTCTGAACTTTTTTTTCAGTTGCAGAAGTCTTTGTTGCAGAAGTAGTTTTTGAAACAGCACTTTCCGTTTTCTGATTTTGAGTCTTTGTTTCAGAAGAAGAGTTCTTTACAGTGTTTGTCTTTGCCACAGCAGTTTCATTTGTCTGACTCTGAACTTTTTTGTCAGCAGCGGAAGTTTTTGAAGAAGAACTTTCTGTTTTCTGACTCTGATTTTTCTTTTCAGACTTCGGTTCAGCCGTCTGCTTTTTTGGAGAAAAGATTTTTTCTGCCGCCACAGAGTTTTCGAAAGAAGAGTCTGAGTTTGCAAAAGTAAAAAAACTAAAAGCAAGAAAGGCAGCGCTTAACACACAGATTGTAACTGCCAGAGCAAACACTGCCCTTGCATTAAGCTTAACTTTCCTGCTTTTTTTTCGAGATGTACGTCTTTTACCTGATGTTCCACGCTTTGCAGAAGACTTTCTTTGAGCCATGGAACAGAGTATAGATAAAAGTTATGAAAATTGCAACTTACATTGCACGGGCTTTTGTTGCAGCAAGCCTCATGTGTCTCATTGCACGAATCTCAGTCTGACGGACAGCTTCAGGACTAACACCGATTATGGAACTGATTTCCCTGAGTGTTTTTCCCCTCATTTCACCTTCAAAGTTAAAGCGGTACCAGAGAACTTTCTGTTCATTGCGGGAAAGGGTTCTCATGAGTTCACGAACACCGCATTTTTCCTCTTCGCGAAGAAGATGCTGCTCTGGTGTACAGGCGGTATCAGGAATAAGGTCTGCAAGTGAAACTGAGTTATCACTGTCGCCTGTTTCCATGTCAAGGGAAGCAAAAGTGTAGGCATACTGCATGCACTCCTTGATTTTTTCTTCGCTTACGCCAAGGAAAAGGGCTACTTCTTTTAAAGAAGGTTCATGACCGCTCTGCTGGAAAAGCACGCCCTGTGCAGCCTGCACCTTGCGGATAAGGTCATCCTTGCGGTGGGGAACTGTAATGCAGGTTCCGTGTGAGTTTGCATAGCGGAGCATATACTGGGCAATCCAGGGATATGCATAGGTTGAAAAGCGGGTATTGTATGAAAAATGATACTTTTCTGCGGCAACCATAAGGCCCATGTTACCTTCCTGAATCAGATCCATGATTGGAAGTTTTGTAGCCATGAACTTGTGGGCAATGCTCACTACAAGGCGGAGGTTTGAATTAACCAGCATATGTACTGCATTTTTATTGCCTGACTGAATCTTCTTAGAAAGGGAAGCTTCTTCTTCTGCACTCAAAAGGGGATAACGCTGCACCTGGCTCATGTATGAAGCAGGTATTTCTTTTTCCATAATTTTTCCTCTCCTCATGCCTGTTTTACGGGGTAAAACCTGCATACATTACTAATAGCAAAATGCGTGCCAAAATATCATTTTTTTTCATTGCGATAGGATAAAATTCACTTAAAACAAAGATGTTATCTCCTTGTATTACAATACTTTATCTTTTATAAAAAATTTATGATTTTTTTTGAAAAATTTTATCAGTCTGCTGATTTCCAGGCTTTTTCCTTAAACAAACCTGTATTTTTTTATTAGAAGTGTACACTTTTTCATACAAGTCAGTCAGAATTCAGGAAATTTTCTCCAAACTCTCCAATTTTTCCTGCAAATTCAGTGTATGATTTTTTGCACACTAAAAAAAAGCGGTTATAACGTCTACTTTTTCATACACTTATCGTGAATTTTCCCTTCAGAAAAAAGTCGGAATTCCGCACAAGTAATCCAAATTCTAACACTATCATTTTTAAAA
>JAEEKM010000349.1 GCA_016282455.1 Treponema sp.
CCTGAAAAAAGAGTAAAGGTTCTTACATAGGAATCAGGCACACTGATTCTGTGATTTACTGCTGCAAAAACAAATACTGCCGTAATACCGATAAAGTTTGCAAGGCTAAGCAAAAAGAAAAACAGATAAAGCCTGTTTCTTGTTTTTAGTGTCATGCAGATAGAATACAGTGTGAAAAAAAAATTGTAAAGAGTAAGGAAGTGGCTTGCAGGAAAGCGCCTAGACCTTGCAATAAAAAGTTCATTTAAGTAAAATAGAATTATGAAGCAGGTGTTGCTAATTGATTCCGCTCCAATTACAAAAGAGTTTCTCACAGAAAAACTTGAGTCAGAACAGGTTCATGTTGAAACCGCAATTGGTAGCCGAGATGCATTTACAAAACTCATTACCGTTATTCCTGACATTGTAATTCTTGAACTTGGTGAAGAGGGCATTACACCTCCGCTGCAGGACTTTATGGAAAAAAAAGTGCGTGACCCCAATGCACATTCCATTCCCATCATTCTTACAGGTCCCGTTACAGACAGAAGTAAAATTGCACCCCTTACCCAATTCGGAGTTGTAAAGTACTTTAACAAGCCTGTCCGTTTTGATGTTTTCTTTGAAGCAATCGGAAAATTACTCAACGCAGATTTTTCCATAGACATGACTCCCTGTCTTCTTGACCTGCACTTAAATGACAACCTTATTTTTGTGGAAGTTGCACAGGGACTTAACAGAGAGAAGATTGCACTTTTAAAATACAAAATTGCAGAGATTCTAAACAACAATACCTTAAAGACCCCCCGTCTTATTTTAATGCTCACAAACCTTGACCTTACCTTCATGGACGGAGCAAATCTGGAACTTCTTTTAGACAACTGTCTTGCAGATTCCCGCATAACCCGCCGTCATTTAAAAATACTTTCGCTTGATCCCTTCGTCAGGCAGCTCCTGGACGGACACAAAAAATACACGGGCGTGGAAGTTGCAACCAGCCTTACGGATATTCTCCAGTCCGTAGTAGATGCCCAGCGTTCAGGAGAAGTAAGCGATTTCTTAAGTGAAAAAATTCTTTCTACTGGAGCAGGTTCTAATCAGGGTGAACTTCATATGCGCTTTGCAAAAGACAAGGGCGAAGTTACCACTGAAGAAAACGGAACTGTTCTGAATGTAGCAATTGTAGATGACGACATAATCGTAAGAAAACTTTTACAAAAGTCCTTCTCCCAGATAAGTGCAGAAAGTTTCCTCTTTGACAGCGGAAATGAATTCCTCAAGGCCGTCATTACCCATCAGAACTTTGACCTGGTTATTCTTGACATATACATTCCCGACATGGATGGTTTTGGAATCTTAAGAACCCTACAGCGCCAGAACTTTACTTCTCCCGTAATCATTTACTCACAGGCAATGCAAAAGGAGACTGTTATTCAGGCACTTGGTCTTGGAGCCAAAGCATTTCTTGTTAAACCTCAGAAACCACAGGCTATTGTTAAAAAGGCACTGGAAATTCTGAACGAACAGGCATAGAATGGATTCACGCTCTCTGGAAAGCGGCAGCAGATTTTTAGCAAGCGCACTGCATGAAATACGAACTCCTATCCAGACCATTATCGGTACCCTGGAACTATTGTCCGAAACTGAACTTTCAGAAGAACAGAAAGAATACATTCATCAGCTGGACTTTAGTGCGAATGTTCTGCTTCAGCTTGCAAACAACGTGCTTGATTTTTCTAAAATCCGTTCGGGCGAAGTTAAAGTGGAAAACATTCCCTTTGACATTGTGAGCCTGTGCGAAAAAGTTGTAGACCTCATCTGTATTGATGCCTTTGCAAAATCCGTAGACGTAATTACAGAAATTGACTGGACACTGCCCACCTCCTTTATTGGTGACCCGACGAGAATTCAGCAGATACTTTTGAACCTTGTAAAAAATGCCGTTAAGTTTACCCCGAAAGGCTTTATTCAGATAAAAGTTTACAGAAGGGATGCTTTTTTATTTTTTGAAGTAAACGATACCGGAATAGGAATTCCTGAAGAAAAACGGGAAGTAATCTTTAAAGAATTTGTTCAGGTAGACGAAAGCACAACCCGAAAGTTTGGCGGAACAGGACTTGGACTTGCCATCTGTAAAAATCTTGTAGACCTGCTTGGCGGAAAAATCGGTGTTGAGCAGAATGAATACGGCGGATCAAAGTTCTGGTTTACAGTTCCCTTCAAGGAAGATGAAAGTAAAAAATCACTTCCGTCTTTCACTCCGCTTCTTAAAGGTAAAAATATTTCTGCCCTGATAATACTTGGCTGCAAAAAATGCCAGGAGTACACTGCAGAAAGCCTTCATAAAAAATGCAGCCTCATGGGCTTTTCAAAAATAACTGTATGCACAAACATAAGTGACGGCGAAAAATGTCTTCTGGAAGCAGAAAAACAAAAAGAGCCATACACTATCTGTTTTTTAAGTTTTGGTGCAAGTCAGGAAATGAACATTCCTTCAGTCTGCACTTCTACTACCTTCTGTTCGGTTCTTCCGGAAAGCAAGAGTATACGCATTAACAACCCCAGAATTACAGAACGCCTTTGTAAACCCTTCAAGCGGGAAAGTTTTATACACCTCTGTAAAAAAATCTGCGGAGAGGACAAAACTTCCGGCAGTCAGAAAAAAACACAAAATCAGATTGAAGAAAGCGCAAGGGGACTTCATGTTCTTGTTGCAGAAGATCACCCCATGAACAGACTGCTTTTAAAATCCATGCTTGAAAAACTTGGAGCAATTGTTCATCTTGCAGAAAACGGAGA
>JAEEKM010000350.1 GCA_016282455.1 Treponema sp.
AAACCACAACAAGGCACTTCAAAAAAACTGCAAACCGTTGTATGATTACAGTAGGTTCGTTGAGAAAGTAAAGCAGAATAAAAAAGACGGAATGCCACTTGAAAAAGCGGCTGATACTGCCGTGGACTGGGCCATAAGTGAAAACCTGCTTGACGGATTGTTCAGGCGGGAAAGGAGTCAAATCATGGGATTTTATTTAGCAGAGTTTGATCAGGAAGTATATAAAAAAAATGTCTATCAGGACGGCTACAATGATGGAGTTGAAGAAGGTGCCCGTGACACAAAAATCTCAGATGCTCGTAGTTTGCTCCAGATGAATGTTCTTTCTCCAGAACAAATTGCACTGGCTCTAAGGCTTCCCTTTGAAGAGGTACAGGCACTAAAAAATGAATTATAGGTTTTAATTTTCCTTACCACTTCTTTTTTCGTTTGCCTTTTTTTCATAAAAAAAACTAACAGTGAAAAAAATACCAAAACCCGAAAAAAATACTCATTAAACAAAAATCGTCTCCCTTTCTCCAAATAATATAGTGTCGTAATATTAAAGCATTGGAGGCGTGTATGACAAAAATAAAACACTTTTTATACCTTTTAGCAACAATGCTTTTGGCATCTGTAATTTTTGCAGCCTGTACTCAGGATCCTGAGGTAACACCTGCAGAAGAAGAGCCAACAGTAAAGAGTATTTCTGTTGACCCAACAGGTGTAAAGACTTTATTTAAAAGCGGTGAAGATGCTTTTACTGCAGAGGGACTTAAAGTAACTGCCCAATGGACAGGAAAAAAGAAAGCTACTGAAGTAGCCGCCACAGACTATACCGTAAGCGGTTATGAAGACAACGTTCAGGACGGTAAGCTTGTTATCACTAACGGTGCAAACTATCAGGAAGTAACAATTACTGTAACCTACAGTGGAAAAACTGACACTTACACGATTACAATTTCTGATACTCCTGTAGAAGTTAAGGTTGACCTTTCTGAAGCCCAGACCGACTACTTTGTGGGTGACACAGTTGACAAGACTAAATTTAAGGTAAGTGCCATTTATGTAGAAGGCGGAGAAGAAATTTCTATTGATTCTTCAGTAGTATCATTTTCTACAGAAAAGAGCGGAAGCATTTCTGTTAAGGCATCTATCAATGGTGTTGAAAGCGAACCCTTTACAATCAATGTTTATGAAATCAAGGGCTTTAATGAAGAAGCTGAATTTGAAAAGGGTGATCCAGTTCCTCCTGTAAAAGTTTATCTTGGCGAAGAAGAAGCCAAAGCAGAAGATGTCTCTGTTACATTCTATGATTCATCTGACAAAGTATATGAAAACAGTACATTTGCTGCCGGCAAGTACACCCTCAAAATCACTGCAGGAGATGCAGAAAAAGTATTTGAGATTGATGTAAAGCGCCCTGACGCAGAAAACTTTGTGGTACTTGCTGATGAAACAAAAATTGAAGGTGCAGCCCTTCAGATTAGAGTTGATGCAAGCGACATGAATGTTAAGTGGGCAGAGCATCTTGAAAAAGTAAAGCCCGAAGTAACACTTTCCGACGGAACTGTTTCTGCTGATCCCGGAGCATTCTTTACTGCCCCTGTTGCAAATGCAGACACTGGAATCGTTGAAGCATTTACAATTCAGATTGTACTTACTTCTCCCGTAACAACTACTACAGCAGAAATCAGTGCAGATATTGCAGGAACTAAGTACAAAACAACAGTTCGCTTTGCAAACGAAAAGTTCATTCCTTCCGATTATGTTCCTACAGAACTCGTCCTTGACAAGACAACTCTTGAACTTGCCTGCGGAGCCACAACTACTTTCAAGGTAACCGATAAAACCTACGGCCTTGACTATTCTTCTGACGTAGACTGGTCTCTCGTTGATGAAGCAGAAACTGGTTCAACAATCGAAAACGGAACCTTTACCGCAGGAACTGTAGAAGAAACCGCTACTGTAACAGTAAAGGCAAGCCTCAAGGAAAAACCTGAGGTTTATGCAGAAGCAACTGTTAAAATCAATCCTGCAAAGGAAGATGTTTCTTCTATTTTTGGATTTGAACTCAGTAATACGATACATAATGGTGCTGTCTTCTTTGGCAAGATTACTTGGCAGAACGATGAGTACAAGGTAAGTGAAATCTCTTCAAAGAGTACTGGTGTAAAGTTGATTAAAAACTTTGTTTCTAGTACTACAGAGTCTTCTGCTACATTTGAAGTTGAACTCGTTGACGGAACTTATCGTGGTGTAACAAAAACTTTCGTGTTCCGTGTAAAAACAGAATCTGGTGCATACTACGATGTAAGCGTAACCTACACAGATAAAGATGTAACAGCTTCTGGTTCAACAACAACCATTGATGAAGTTTCTGTAGAAGAAGCTGTGCTTAATCCAAAGATTACGCTTTCCGAAGAGAGCATTGCTGTACAGAAAGACGGAGAGGCAGTTACTGTAGAAGTTTCTTATGACGAAATCGCTGGTTTTGATGCAACTAAACTTAAGGCTGTTTCTGATAACGCAGCAGTAACTGTAAGTCTTAGCGGAACAACACTCTCTGTTACAGGAAGTGCCGCTGCAGAAAATGTAAAGGTAACTGTAACCTATGGCGAAAGCGAAACTGTAAAGGCTGAACTTAATGTAACGGTTGCAGAAGTAGTTGTTGCTGCTCCATGGAAGATTACTGTGGCAAATATCACTGGAGCAGGCGGAGAGTTTACCTTTGCCTGGACAGATGCCGCAAATGAACTTGCCGCAAATGAAAGTTCTATTGTCGACTTTAAGTTTGGAACAAATGCCAAGAATGGTGTTGGCGAGTGTAAGGCAGGTAAGGAGAATGGAACCATTACTGCTTATATGCATACAATTGGAGCTGACTGGTCTAGTGCTGGAGAAAAAGCTTTCTATTGTAAAGTAAAAACTGTAAGCGGAGCTATCTGCGATATAAACGGAACTCTGAAAATTACCGGTAACGAAGGCAAGGTAAATGATGCAACCTTTGACTTTGTAAGCATGATTGTGCTTTCAAATACATCACTTCAGTTTGACGAGGTTGATGCAACTTCAGATGTAACTGTTTCATCACTTGGTTTTGAGTTTGACTCTTCAAAAGTAAGTGCTTCTTCCAGTGCAGTAGATGTGGCTACAGTTTCAGTAACAGATGGTGTTGTTACAATCACAGCTGTCGCAGCTGGTGATGCAGTAATCACAGTTTCTTATGACAAGGAAGGCATTGAAGACAAGACAATCGCCGTACATGTTGGTGCAAGGGAGAACTTCCTGAAGAATGTAACTCCATCAGCCCAGAGAGGCAACACAACCATCACTGAGGAAGACGGAGTTTATACAGTTGTTTCTTCAGATGCTAGTGGAGGAGATTGGGATAACCAGATATACTTTGTCGGCGATAAAGATGCACTTGCAGATGGTGATTCTGTAACAAGTTCTGTAACTGTAACTGTAAACAAGGCTTGTACTTTGGTTTACAAAGTTGAAATTAATACAAACTATACAGCAATTGCTAACAAAGAAGTTTCTCACACCTTTGCTGAGGCTGGAACTTACACTTTTGAAGTTTCTGGTAAAATTGAAGGTCATAACGAGATAAAGCCATTGTTCGCTCTTAGAAGCCATGAAGCTGGTCTTGAACTTACTATAAAAGACTTGATTATCTACAAAAACTAAAAATTATTCCTAAACCGGCAAAGCACCGCAAGTGCTCAGTTGGTTTAGGCAAACACCAAACAAAAACAGCCGCCTACGGTCAGTGTGAACTTAACCTTCACCCACCGCAGGCGGCTGTTTTTTTTACAAAATTCTAAAAGCGACAATAACTCCCAGGGTTATAACGCCTTTTGGAGTTCCTGTACTTCTTCCAAAGAGAGCCCTAAAGCCCTGGCAATCTGCTCTGGTGTGCCAAGATTCATCTGGAGTAAATTACGGGCATCTGAGATTTTTGTGTCACGGGCACCTTCTTCACGGCCTTCTTCAACTCCATCATTGTAACCGTCCTGATAGACATTTTTTTTATAAACTTCCTGATCAAACTCTGCTAAATAAAACCCCATGATTTGACTCCTTTCCCGCCTGAACAATCCGTCAAGCAGGTTTTCACTTATGGCCCAGTCCACTGCAGTGTCAGCCGCTTTTTCCTGTGATAGTCCGTCTTTTTTGTTCTGTTTTACTCTCTCGATGAATCTAGTGTCAGCCACATAAGTTCTCAAAGTTGTGATTCATTCTTTAAGGCGACAACTTCTTCTAAAGGAAGGCCCTGTGCCCGGGCAATTTGTTCGGGCGAAAGAACATTCATTCTGAGTAAATTACGGGCGGCTGTTATTTTTGTTTCACGGGCACCTTCTTCACGTCCTTCGGTTACGCCATCGTTGTAGCCATCCTGGTAGACGTTTTTTTCGTAGACTTCCTGATCAAATTCTGCTAAATAAAACCCCATGATCTGACTCCTTTCCCGCCTGAACAATCCGTCAAGCAGGTTTTCGCTTATGGCCCAGTCCACGGCTGTATCAGCCGCTTTTTCCAATGGCATCCCGCTGTTTTTGTTTACTTTTACTTTCTCAACGAACCTACTGTAATCATACAATGGTTTGCAGTTTTTTTGAAGTGCCTTGTTGTGGTTTGGATTAAGGTTTATGACGCTGCAGGTCCATTCAAACTCTCCCTCCTTGCATGGTACTTCAAATGCTTCAGAGAGTTTTAATACAGACCGGTCGGGCAGAATTTTGTCACCAGTGTAAAAAACTACAAACTGAGGGGTTGGGATTTTTCTTAGCGCAGAAGTGAACAGGGAAATTTGGCGGGATGACAAATGTTCCTGGTAGAGCTGTGAGAAATAGAAGAGTCCTCTTAAAGGAAGGTTTGGGTTGAATGTTGACTGGTGTTCGAAGAGATTCATCTGCGAATCAATGAGAAAAGATACGTCGTTTTTCATCTTGATATATACAACATCATCTATGGTTGTAAGCGTCAGGTCGTCTAGATTCTGGTGATTTGAATTGTTAAGTGCATTGTAGAGCTCTAGCAGCCAGTGCTTGTGTTCTTCTCGTCCGAAGATTACTCTGAAAAGTGAATCCTGATACTTTCTGTTTGTCTTTAGTTGAAGCATTTTTGCCCCCTTGAAAATGAATTTTTGAACCGCCGCATTTTAAAACCGCCATGGATGGCGGTTCTAATGTTTAACGGATAAACTTCGAGTTTTGCCCTGCAAAACTCGGGTAGACAAATTACAGGAGGTAATTTGTCTAACATATATTTAATGGGGGTTGAAGTGGGCAAAAAGACAAATCATTTTGAAAAAAAATGGATTTTTTTGTCACTTGTAAGCCTCTCTTAAATTCAGTATTATAGAAAACAATAAAGTTATTATTTTTAGGACAATTCAAGATGAAATTAACCTGTGGTATTGTTGGACTTCCAAATGTGGGAAAGTCTACTTTGTTCAGTGCTCTGACTAAAACTCCCTGTGCGGCGGAAAACTATCCTTTCTGTACGATTGACCCCAATGTTGGTGTGGTTGATCTTCCAGATGAGCGCCTTGATTTTATGG
>JAEEKM010000351.1 GCA_016282455.1 Treponema sp.
CCGTCAGTGTTTTATGCAAGAACTGCACAGATTTTATTAAGGTAGCTTTCTTCCGTTTTATTTTCATACAGCTTGTAATTAGTAAGAATTGTTGCAGCAACGGCACGGCCAATGTAGTATTCGTTTTCAGGAGTGATGTCTTCCATTGCATGGGAAGCACTTGCGGCAGCTCCGAGTACGGCACCTGACTGGTCAAGTCCGATTATGTTTGCAACTGCACTTGCCAGACTTAAGTTTTCTGTAAATTCCCTGTTTGAGGCGCAGGAAGAAAATGCCAGTGAAAGCAAGAGGGCGCCTGCGAGAATAAATGTTTTTTTGCCTGATGATTTTTTCATTCTTCGCCTCCCTTAAGATGACCCTGACTGATAAAATCCATAAGTTCATTTCTATTAACTGAGACTTTTTCTATTGCGTCTACTGTCTTGTAATCCAGGGAAGAGTTTGCAGAACGGAATGCATTTTCTGCTTCTTCTGAAAAACCTTTTCCAGCGAGGGCAAGTTCATCAGAAGATGCATCTGCCCTGCCACTGTTATTGGCAAGGATTTTTTTTGTGGTAAAGTGGGAGTTTAAAACCCAGCCTTCAAGGGAAGGGTCCCCTGCAAGAGTGACTTTTGTTTTTTTCTCACCGGCTTCTACAACAACAAGACAGTCTCCGTAAGAAAGACCTGTCACTGTTTTGGAAATGGAACTCTGGTCAGACTTTAGGGAAGAGTCTTTTACAGAAACATACACTTTGCTTCCTGCACGCAGAGGAGCAGCAAAAAGTGCCGCGGATGTAAAAAGCATAAAAAATAGCAGCAGATTTTTTTTCATATCGTCTCCTTTTATAATTACCACAAATTACTGTTTACAATAAAATTCAAAGGCTCCCAGCGGGAACACCACCTAAAAAACGGCTTCCGCGCTAACGCTTGTGCAGAATGTTTTTTAGGTGGCAACCCCGCTTCCGCCTTTTATATTTATTATGTCAAAAGATCATTGTGATACTTCTATTTTGTATCGAATATGCAAAATTGTCTAGTATTTTTGTTAGAATATATAATAAGAAAGGCATCTCCACTCCCGTGTCAGATACCGCGGGAGCGAAGTGACTCTTTTCTAATATATACTGCTGACAGAAATAAAACCAGCATTGACAAAGAACCGCTCCACTAATATAATATTTAAGGTTTTTTTAGAAGAATAAAATTTCTTTAAAGAAAGCCGTAAAATCTGACGATAGTTAAATAAGGTGCATTCCGTCCAGACAAAAAAGTCGGGTGGAAAGCCATCAGTTTTAAGGAGATTTGCATGAAAAAGGGCGTAGTTCTTTTTGGTAGCCTCATTCTTGCGCTTGCAATGTGCGTTCCAGCAGTTGCTCAGCCAAGCACACGGGCTGTAGAGACATTCGTTATCGACAACTTCGATACACCGAATGACATGGAATGGCAGTGGGGTGTGCAGGCAAGCCGCTTTGTTACCGACGGATACCCCATTCTTAAGACATTTGAGGGCATTCCAAACTCCCTTCGTTTCTTCCACAAGGACACAGATCCTACCGCCCAGGTTCTTGGCGTTAAAGTAGCCTTTGACCGCAAGGGCGATAACTGGTTTGAAGTTTACCAGACACAGGGAGACGAGAGATACGAGTATCCATTCTTTGGCACAGTAACACAGATTGACTTCTGGGTTTGGGGTGCTAACTACAACTATAATCTTGAGCTTCTGGTTCGTGACGCAGACGGTCGTGTTCACTCACTTTACTGCGGTACACTCCAGTTCGAGGGATGGCGCAACATTATCGTAAACATTCCTGGTTACATCAGCCAGCATTCACGTCTCCGCAACGGACGCCGCAACATGAGTCTTGTTGGTTTCCGCGTACGTTCACATGCTAACGAAGCAGTTGACAACTACGTGATTTACTTTGACCAGCTCAAGTATACATCAAACACACTGTCTAACATCTACGACGGTTATGACCTTCGTGATTCTGACTTCGGTGATTCCAACGGAACTTCATCTTCAGCATCAAGCAGCAACACCCGCGCTGATGCAGTTGAAAAATAATAGGTGGTAGAGACATGAAGAAACTGGTTGCAGCTTTTATAACACTTGCACTTGCTACAGGTGCTGTTTTTGCACAGAATTCCAGCATTCAGGATCCTGATGCATCAAACATTGGTAACGACAGTGCACGTCAGGCACTCCGCGAAGTGAGCGTTGACCGCTTTGAGCGTGAGGGTGCATGGAATGTGCGCATTTCTCCAGACTTTGGTGTAATTTCCGGCCGCCTTTTTGAAGGAAGTCCTGCTGGAAAAGAAGAACTCAAAGATACTGACAACACAGAGATGGAAGACTCAAAGGTTCTTGGTATTAAGGTTGAGTTCTTTAAGCGCGGAGTAAACTCTTTCTACATCACCTGTGCCCGCCCTATCCCAATTGAAGGAATTACAAAGACAGTTTCTGTCTGGGTTTGCGGACGCAACATGGCACATCAGCTCTGGCTTTTGGTTCAGGACTACAACGGAAACAACTTTGAAATCTGGCAGGGAAGCCTTGAGTTCTCCGGCTGGAAAAAACTTACAACTGCTATTCCACCTTCCACAGACGGTGAGCACGGAATTGTTCAGTCAAGCGTTTACCACGGAGACAAACCTGGTCTTCGCATCGTGGGATTCCGTGTAGACTGCAATCCAATGGAAGCACGCGGTTCTTACTACATGTACATGGACGACCTTCGCGCCGTTACTGACCTCTACGACGTAGAGAACAAGGACGAAGACGACATGAGCGATGCCTGGTAATAAAAACCAGACACACACTCCCCTGCCCTCGGGTGGGGGATTTTTTTTGCCCTTTCAAATTTTGCATAGTCGAGATGTCTAGGCGTGTTCCATGAACAAATGTAGACTTCTCCACTCCGCTGCGCTCCGGTCGAAGTGACAGTAGAACTGCTTACTACGTTCGAAGTGACAGTAAAACCGATTACTACGGTCGAAGTGACAGATGGGGATAAAAAAAGCCCAGGAGTGTAGTTTGCACTTGCCCCCGGGCTTAATTGGTTTTACCAGTCGGTAAGACTACTTTTTATTTAACAAGATACATTGCTACTACATTTTTACGCTGAGCTGGAGTTTAATTGAAGTATTCCAGAAGTCATCAAATGAAGAATGTGCACCGGTATTATCCACGGTAAACACTTCCATTGAAGAATCAAGAATAATTCCCTTTGCAAAAGCGAAAGTAAGGCCAGTGCGTAAGGTACAGCCAAAATCAGAGTAAAAGAAAGTCCAGTTGTCGTTAGCAGAAGTGTATAAAACAGAATCATACTTGTAGCGCAGAACATTTCCGAAAAGAAGTCTTGAACCAAAGTTCAGGGACAGTTTTTCAGGGACAACCTGCCAGCGGGCTGCAAGATCAATCCAGGGCGTAATTGTTACGAGAACACTATCAGTGGGATTAGCCTGAGGTGCACCGTTCAAATATTCAGTGTCTTTAAAAGTTCTATCAAAAGATGATTGAAGGGTAACCTTTCCTGCAAGCTCAAAACCTTTTCCAAAAGAAGTCTTAAGAATATAAGTCGGAGTAAAATACAGATTCAGTCTGCTTTTCTTATAACTAGTTTCAGAATTCAAGGTTGGGTTAGAAGAATCAGTAACAAGGCTCGTAACTTCCGGATAAAAGTAATTATATCCTGTAAGAGAAAGTTTAAGGGACTGCTTTAAGGCACTCTCACTTATGAATTCCCAGACAGAAACAAGGGAGGCAGAAAGATTGGTAAGATAAGAAGACTGTAAAAAAATGGTTTGAGTTTTAGTTCCGTCAAAATCAATACTTTCTGTACTTAAAGCATCGTGAGAATAAGTCACTGCCAGCCTTGGTTTCCAGATGTATTTTTCTGCGGAAATAACTGTACCGGCATTTAGGGTTCCAGTCATAGACCTGTTTTTATATGAATAACTTTTGAATGTGTCGCCGTCTGAAAGGGTCATTTGATAAGAACCCGAGGAATTGGTGCTGAAAGCTAAAGAGACACCTACCCTGTTAAATCCGAAAAGCATTTTTACAGTAGAAAATTCAGACGTTCCCTTGTCTAAAATACTTTCTGGAAAATAGGCACTGCTTCCGGCGGCTCCAAAACAGTTGTCTACGGTGGCAGCGCTTGGGGAAGGTCCGTTTCCGGAAATTGTTGCAGTATAAGTTTTACCGCCATCTTCCGTTACATTAGTGCCTGAGTAAAAACGGGGCAATTGACCGTCAACATACAAACCTGTATATAAGCTTCCAAACTGTTTTGCAAAACCGAAGTTCAGGCCGTTACTTGTAAATTCTGAAAAGGCAAAAAACTTTTCGGGCTTAACCTGACTGAACTCAAGAACGTCCATAAAATTATCAACGTCTGTTGTGAAGAGATCATAGGTTAATTCACTCGTTTTAGATTCCTGCGCAAAAGAAACAAGCGAGACGAATGCAAAAACAGCAGCAAGCAAATGTTTTATTTGCTTCATAAAAATCTCCATTTAAAAGGGGCAGTTAGTCTAGAACTTTACGCTGAGCTGGAATCCCATGTTAGTTTTCCAGATTGTATCAAGGCTTGTCTGTGCTCCTGTAGCAGTAGAGTTAATAAAGTTATAGGTTGTGTCGATGCATACATTCTTTGTAACGAAGAAGGTTAAACCTGCGTTGATATCTGCATCAAAATCTCCGCCAAAGAAAGTGGTTGTGGTGCTGTTTCCATTGTTAGCAGAATTAGTTTCAAACAGCTGGCCAAAATCAAGTTCTGCACCAAGATTAAGATTTACTTTTTCTGGTTTGAGGGCAACCTGCATTGCAGCGGCAACTGAAGAAGTGATTGTAAATGTATTTGCTTTTACAGTTCCTGCATTAGCAAAGTCAATTGAGAGTGGAAGTTTTGCAGAACAGCCGAATTTGACTTCTTTTGCAGGAGTCCAGGTAAGGCTGTATACGGGAGAAAGAGTGAACTGGATGTCACCTCTATCCTGACTTGCTGTTGCAGTACCGTCAACAATTGTTGTGTCCTTGGGGAAGAAGAATACAGAAGTCTGAAGGTTTCCGCTTACCTTCTGGGTAAGTTCACCTTCGTCATCAAACTTATAGCCTGCACCAGCGGTAATATAAAGCGTGTTTGTAGTAGTACCATCAATAGTAACAGTAGTGGCAGTTCCATCATTAACTTCTGTTTTTGTTTGAGCAATAGCAAAATCAAGTTTTGCGTGGGGAGTAAACTCGTGTCCGTTAAGTTTTGTTGTAAGACCCCATTCAAGACCTGGAGTATAAGTGTCGCCTGACTTATTGTATTTGTAAGCGGGATTTCCGTTCTTATAAGTGACATTGGCATTCAAGAAAGAGGGGATATATTTAAAATTAAACTTAAAGCCCATGTCTCCCATTCCCATGATAAGGGAGAGGTCAAAATGTTCTGATTTTGTAGTGATAGTCGGGAAAGTTACACCAGTAACAGTGGGAGGTGTAATGGTAGTAAGACCACTTGCACCTATTTCTGCAGTGTATGTGTCAGTTACATTTTTTGCTGATACAATTTTGGGCAGGGTACCTGAGAAGTATGCACCTGCATAAATGTTGTCTTTGAGGACTTTTGATGCACCAAAGTTAAGGGAATCTGAATAAAAGTAAGTGAAGGCAAAGAGTTTTTCGGGGTTTACTCCGCTCCAGTAGTTTACGTCCATAAAATCATCAACATCAGTTCCGAAGATTCCTTTTGTTGAGGCAGAGGTCATTGATTCCTGAGCAAATGCGGTGAAAGACGATGCAAGCACCAGGGCTGCCAGAATTGCGATTGTTTTTTTCATATTTAGCTCCTATTTTTTCGATTACTCGAAGATTAAGATTATTTTAAATAAAATGTTAGGAGTGGTCAAG
>JAEEKM010000352.1 GCA_016282455.1 Treponema sp.
AACATAGGGACTGCCCTCTTCCATAAGAAGTTTAAGGCTCTCTTTGTTTTTCTGGTCAGTCTCGTCAAAAAAATTCTTTGTACCCAAGGAATGTTTTTCTGCCCCGATCAACTGAGGATGAATGGTATCAAAAACATAAGTGTAGGTAGAAAAATATTTATTCGGAACAATAACCTGAATCCGCTGCAAGGAAGCCGTAATAGTCAGAATGGAAAGCTGGTCATCAGTAAGGCGCCAGGCATCATCGGCAGTAGCGGGAGAAGAATATTCCAGCACTTTATCCCCGTCAACATAAGTGAGGGCAGTGTATGCATACTGTGCGCTGACAGAACGGTATTCCTCTTCAAAAGTTGAACGGAAGGCCTTATAGCCTGCAAAACCGTTAACTATGGAAAGCAGAGCAAAAAACACAATCACAAAAACAGGAAGAATAACCACAAGACTTCCCGCACTGAAATATTTCCTTTTTCCCATAAAAACAGTATAAACTCTTTATGCAGGGCTTTCAAGTTGGGTCAGTTTATTAACCGCGTAAAATCCCTTCGCTGACCCGCTTCAAAATAATTTTTTTGATTTTTTTTACAGAAAAAGTGGTACAAATGCCCTCTTTTACCCCCATATATATTATATGAAGCAAAGAAAAAAAATTACTGCCATAACGGCATTTTTTCTCTTCTTTTTTCAGGCCTGTAATTTTTTTGAAGAAAGGGAACTTGTAGAAATAAGTGTTTCTCAGGAAGGGGACTGGACTCTCTCTTACCTTGATGAAACAGGCGAGTTTGTAAAAAAAGAAACAGAGGCTTTTGAAAAAAATGTCTGTTCACTTTCTAAAAACTCTGCTGCTCCGCTAGTGGCATACAAAAAGTCAGACGGCGTGGAAAAAGAAATGACTCTGGGCTGCATTTACCCCTACTCCCTCACCCTTACTAAAGAAGATGCCTTTGCCGCAGAAATACTTCTCTGCCTTTACAGGGCTTCAAAAAACCCGGGCGAAGAAAAGAGAAGGTACCTTTCGTTTTTTAACTGGGAACGCTTTATGGAAGAATGCCGCAAAATAGAAGACCCGTCACTTCTGGACAGGGAACTTATTTTGGAAAGCATTGCAGAAGGAAGTTTTAAGAAAAGTAAACTTAAAAAAGCCTTTCTGCAATGGCAACACTCAGGGGAAGAGTAAGCAGGCAGAGGGCACTTGTTAAGGCAACAATCATACTTGCGTAGGATTCATCCCTGTCAAAAATAACGGCCAGGCTTGAAACGGACATTCCCACCGGGCACAGAGATGCAATAAAAACCACAAAGGTCATGAGGTGAATGTTTTGCATGCCGGAGAAAATTCTTGAGGCAGCCCAGCAGACAAAGAGCATGACAAAAAAAGATGCAACCAGGCGGAGAAGACAGACTTTTACAAGGCGGAGTACATAGTTTGAAAGAGGAGTCTGGCCCCTGGAGAAGTTTGCAAAAAGCATGCCCAAAAGAATCATGGAAGTTGCAGTGTTCATTTCTCCAATGTAAGTCAGGGGAGATGAAATAAAATCGGGGAGTCTGTAAGGTATGCAGAAAATAATCATGCCAAGAAGAACGGCAAGCACGTTGGGATTTGTTACAACTTTTACCAGCTTTACTTTTCCGGAGATTATGTAGTAACCCAAAGTCCAGAGGCAGATGTTAAAAACTGCAATGTAACCCATAAGGTAAAAGGTTCCGCCCTGACCGAATATTCCGTTAATGAGGGGAATGCCTATAAAACCGCAGTTTGTAAAGACAACTGAAATTTTGTCCAGGGCATCCAGTTTTTTTCCTTCTTCTGTACGGGAACGGCAGGTAAGGATTGCAAGGAGCATGAGCAGAAGATGTGCGGCAACAGAAACTAATATTACCACAAGGAGTTCCTTGAACCGGTCTTTATCAAAAGGCTGATCGAAGGTGTGAAGAATGAGACAGGGGTTTATTACGTAAAGCAGAAGCTTACTTACAAAAGCCTGTTCTTTTTTTCCAAAACCGAATGCTTTTGCGGCGGCAAATCCTGCAAGGGCAATGACTGCCATTACCCCAAGCTGTTTAAGAACAATAAGGTACATGGAAAAACCTAGCGCAGCTGTGAAAGAGGAATGAGACTTGGAGAAGTTGTTGCTGTTTCCAGTTTAGCATACTCTTCCATAATTCTCTGCTGTTCTCTTGTAAGTTTTGTTGGAAGTTCCACTACAACCTTAAAGTAGAGGTCGCCTTTTTTACCGCTTGTTCCGTGGGGAACGCCTTCTTCCTTGATTTTAAGAATCTTTCCGTTGGGTGTACCTGAAGGAATTTTGAGGGTGATTCTTCTGTCGTCAAGGGTGGTAATTGTAATGTCTGCTCCCAGTGCGGCCTGTGAAAGGCTGATGGGAACTGCGCAGTAAAGGTCATCACCGTCCCGCTCGAAGAATTTATCCTGGGCAACGCGAAGAACTATGATAAGGTCTCCTGCTTCGCCTCCGTTTGTACCTGCATCTCCCATGTGGGGAATTGAAATTCTCTTTCCGTCATCCACACCGGGGTTGATTGTAATGGTAACAACTTTATCTTTTTCCTGAAGTCCGGTTCCGTGGCAGCTAGTACAGGGTTTGTCGATTGTAGTTCCCTTTCCACCGCAGGTAGGACAGGTCTGTGTCATCTGGAAGAAACCTGTGTTTCTGCGAATCTGACCCATTCCCTGGCAGGTAGGACAGGTTTTTCTGCTTGAACCGGCAGCACCGCCAGTTCCATTACAGGCAGAACAGGCCTCATGACGGCGGAAACGAATGTCTTTTTTGCAGCCATAAACGGCTTCTTTAAAACTGATGTTCAGGTCGTAGCGAAGGGTTGCACCAGTGTTGCTGTCTCTGCGGGATCTTGAACCACCACCGAAACTTCCGCCAAAGAGACTTTCAAAAATGTCTCCAAAACCACCGCCAAAAATGTCACTAAAATCCTGGGCAGCATGATAGTAACCGCCGCCACCTGCACCCATGCCTTCAAGACCTGCAAAACCATACTGGTCGTAAAGGGGACGCTTCTGGTCATCACAGAGAACTTCGTAAGCTTCTGTTGCTTCCTTAAACTTTTCTTCGGCTTCTTTGTCACCGGGGTTTCTGTCCGGATGATACTTTACCGCCAGTTTGCGGTATGCTTTTTTAAGGGTGTCTTTGTCTGCGCTTCTGTCAACGCCCAGAACTTCATAATAATCACGTTTGTTGGCCATTTTTTTCTTCCTGAAACATTTGTCGTTTCAAATAAATCTTCCCCCTTAATATACAAAAATTTTCGCTGAGAGTAAAGGAAAATAAATTTAGAACAGGCGCCCTTTACCATGTGCACGTTAAGTGGTAAATTCTTCTTGTGAAAAATACATCGCTGGACATGACTCAGGGTAACATTGCTTCTCTTCTTGTGCGCTTTGCACTGCCACTGCTTGCGGGTAATCTTTTTCAGCAGATGTACAATACAGTTGACAGTTTTGTGGTCGGAAACTTTGTGGGTAAAGAAGCCCTTGCCGCCATTGGTGCTACCGCCATGCTCATTAACACGCTGGTTGGTTTCTTTAACGGTTTTTCTTCCGGAGGTTCCGTTCTTATTTCACAATTCTTTGGCGCAGGAAACAAAGAGGCAGTTTCTAAAACCGTACACACAATGATGGCGTCCACTGTAATTCTTGCCCTCATACTCACGGGAATAGGAATCGGCTTTAACAGGATGATGCTGCTTGCAATACAGACCCCGCCTGATGTTCTCCAGGATGCGGCAGACTACCTGCACATTTACTTTGAAGGACTCATATTTCTTATGGTCTACAACATGGGGAGCGGCATTCTCCGTGCAGTTGGTGACTCAAAACGCCCCCTTTATTTTTTGATTTTTTCTTCCATACTGAACGTGGTCCTGGATTTATTTTTTGTAATTGTTTTAAAAGCAGGCATTAAGGGAGTGGCTTACGCA
>JAEEKM010000353.1 GCA_016282455.1 Treponema sp.
AAAGAGTCCTAAATGCCTGGGTGACTTAGGTTCCCTCATGCAGCTCTGGGGTATGTTCTATGTGGTAATGAACATGGTGGTAGACGGAACAAGATTCCCTCTGTCTGATATGGGCGCTTCTATTCCAGTCTTTGGCGGTGCCTTTGCACTTCCGTCAAACATTCCTTTGGTTGCAATCGGGGTTCTGGTAGTGGGATTTGTTTTAAGCTTTATCTTCTCTAACTACGAGGGCAGTCTTGGAAAGAGTATTCTGGAAAGCTGCAAGAACATAATCAGCGTGCTTCTGGGCGTAGTAAACATCTTCAGTGACATTGTTTCCTACATCCGTCTGTGGGCTGTGGCTCTTGCGGGTGCGGCAATCAGTGAGACTGTAAATACAATGGCAGGACCAATGTTCGGTAAACTTGCCATGATGATTTTCGGTGTAGTGCTTCTGGTATTTGGTCATGGACTTAACATGATTTTGAACGTGCTTTCTGTGATTGTTCACGGCGTACGTTTGAATACACTGGAGTTCAGCCAGCATCTGGGCATGGCCTGGAGCGGAACAAAATACCGCCCCTTCGCCGAAAAATAACTGTCATTTCAACAAATGTCAGTTCCATACGGCGGTTGAGCCTGTCGAAACCCCGTGAACTGTCATTTCGACCGGAGCGAAGCGGAGTGGAGAAATCTACATCTGTTTCGCCCAAAAAACTGTAGTTTGCAGAAGCAAAAACTTCTGTAACAAAATAGAAAATATTTTTCCGCAATAAGCGGTTAAGGAGAAAATTATGAACTGGGGTATGATTGGTGCCGGACTGGTTATGGGTATTGCTGCTATGGGTTCAGCAATTGGAATCGGAATTGCAGGTCAGGGAGCAATTGGCGCATGGAAACGCTGCTACCTGAACAACAAACCTGCTCCCTTCCTTCTTGTGGTGTTTGCAGGTGCTCCTCTTACACAGACAATTTACGGCTTCCTTCTTATGAACTCTCTTAAGGGAAAGGTTCTCGCTGGTGCAGTAGATCCTCTCTTCTCAATGGCACTGGGACTTGCCGCAGGTCTTGCAATGTGTATGTCTGCTATTGCCCAGGGAAAAGCTGGTGCCGCAGGTTCAGACGCTCTCGGTGAAACAGGAAAAGGCTTTACCAACTACATCATGGTTGTGGGTCTCTGCGAAACTGTAGCTCTGTTCGCAATGGTGTTCGGTCTTATCGCATAAGTTACCTTCACCAGAATAAGGCTGTCTGATTTTTTCAGGCGGCCTTTTTTATTTTAAAAACACCCTTGACAAAGAAAGAAGTCCATTATATAAAAACATAGTAAACAAGTATGAAATATAATGGAATTCTACTTGCCGGGAATGGAAGTCTTTCCACAAGGGCAAATGACAGCATAACTTCTCTTTTGCAAAAAAAACTGCAAATCCATTTTGCGGACTCTAAGCTTGTCTACGCCTGTACCAGTCAGTCTCTTTTAGAGCGTTCAAAAACATTACTAAGCGTAGATTCTGCCCTGGCTTCTTTTACAAAAGAGGGAGTAAAAACCCTTCGCATACTCCCCTTGTTTTTTGCACCCGGAAAAGAATGGGAACTGCTCTTAAAAAAACTTTCACTTTATAAAAAATCTTTTGAGTCCATTTCACTTCTTTCCCCTTTGCTCTGCAGTGAACAAAACAGAAGTGAACTTGCAAAAATAATTATTCAGGAAAATCATTTTACGCCACAAGAAAAAGTTCTTCTTGCAGGACACGGCTCTATGGGAATAGCAAATGAATGCTACACCTCTCTTGAAAAAACTTTTTCTTCAATGGGCTATTTAAATGTGCGCGTAAAAACCCTGCAGGATTTTTCTTTACAGGGCGAAGAAGATTTTTTTACAGGAGAACTTACCCTTCTTCCCTTATTCTTCTGCTACGGTACTCATGCAGAAAAAGACTTGTTTCAAAACGAAGACTCAATTGCATCCTGTCTAAAAAAAAGAGGAATACATCTAAAAGAAAATAAACAGGGCCTTTTGGAAAGTGAGGCTTTCTGCAACTACCTTTGCCAGAGAATTGCAGGTGAGGAGGAATGGAATGAAAACTGGTAAAAAAATTATTGTCGGATTTTTAACCCTCATATTATTTTTTGCAGGAAGAGTTTATGCAAAAAGTGATGATGGTCTTCGGGTTGCCGCTCTTTCTGAGTCTCTTGCAGAAATGTGGCTGCTTGCAGGCGGAAGTCTTACCGGTGCAACAGAAGATGCCCTTTTGCTTCCTGAACTTTCCGAAGCCGTAAAAAATAAAAACATTCAGTCTGTGGGAACCCTTACAACTCCTAGCCTTGAAGTTCTTGTTTCCCTTGAGGTAAATCTTGTTCTTGTTACAAAAGATATTCCCGTTCACAAAAAAATTCGGGAAAGTCTTCTGGCCCTTGGAAAAGAAGTGTATGTGGTAGATGTAAAAAACTTTTCTGATTATGAAAAAGTCATGGAAGATTTTACCCGTCGCACCGGAAGAAGCGACCTTTACAAAAAAAATGTTCTTGAAGTAAAGGAGAGAATCTCTGGCATTCTTTCTTCCTCAAAAAAAATAGATTCAAGTTATGTTTTTTTACGGGTTAGTGCCGCAAAAAACAAAGTGATGAAAAATCATTTTGCAAACGAAATCTTTTCAGACTTTGGTCTAACTTCCTCTCTCAAAGATGACACTCCTTTAGATGACCTTGGCATGGAAGCCCTGTTGACTCTTGACCCCGATTATATTTTTGTCGTAGCCCAGGGAGATGAAAAGAGGGGAAAGGAAATCTTTACAAAAACTTACGTGAATGCTCCCGGCTGGAAAAATCTTACTGCGGTAAAAAACAATAGGGTTTTCTTTTTGCCAAAGAATCTTTTTAACTATAAGCCCAACGCAAACTGGGACAAAGCCTATGCCTATGTGCATTCTCTTTTGTAAGGAGGACTGATGAAGAAAAAAATCTCTCCTACTTTTCTATTTGCTTTAGGACTCATACTCTGCATTTTCTTTTTTTTGCTTTCCCTTCTCTGGAAAACAACGTCCCTGTCTTTTACAGAGGCTTTTCTGGCCCTCACCGGTCGTGCATTAAAAAACTCCCACACTGCAATTTTATTTTCAGTCAGATTCCCTCGTGCCCTGGCTTCATTAATCTGCGGTGCATCTCTTTCTGTTGCGGGACTTCTTTTACAAAGCGCCCTGAATAATGCCTTAGCTTCACCAGGTGTAATCGGAGTGAACAGCGGAGCGGGATTTTTTGTTCTTCTTGCAAGCCTTATTTTTCCCCTTTCCCTTTCTGTAAAAATAGAAGCGGCTTTTTTGGGAGCCCTGCTTTCCTGTTTTTTAGTTTACGGAATCTGTTTAAGCGCAGGCGTTTCAAAAACTTCTGTCGTTCTTTCAGGCGTTGCAGTAAGTTCTTTATTCTCTGCCGGCATTGATGTAACACTTACCCTGCACCCGGAAATTGTTGCAGATAAAGTTTCTTTTTCTTTAGGCGGTTTTTCTGCCCTTTCCATAAAGCATGTTTACGCGGTAACTGCAATTTCCCTTCTGGCTTTTGTCCTTGCATTTTTCCTCTGCCCGGGATTAGATCTTTTTCCTCTCGGAGATGAAGCGGCTTTTTCACTTGGACTGAATGTAAAGGCTCACAGAATTTTATGCATACTCACTGCGGCCCTTCTTGCTTCGGGAAGTGTAAGTCTTTCAGGTCTTCTGGGTTTTGTGGGGCTTTTAGTTCCAAACATTATCCGTCTTTTTTGTGATTCCAGTTCACGTGTAAAACTTTTACTTTCTGCAGTCTGGGGAGGGGCTTTTCTTCTTTTTTGTGATTTTCTTTCGCGCGTCCTTTTCTTTCCATACGAAGTTCCGGTGGGGCTTTTCCTTTCCTGTCTGGGCGCTCCCTTTTTTATCTTCCTGCTCATAAGAAAACGACGGAGGCTGGAAGCATGATAGAACTTAGAGATGTAAAATCTTTTTACGGAGAAAAAAAATCTCTTGAAGTAAAAGCTCTTACTTTTAAGGAAGCATCCCTTTCTGTTCTTGTAGGAAAAAACGGAAGCGGAAAATCTACTTTGCTAAAGACAATCCTTAACGAAATCTCTCACGAAGGAAAAGTGCTTGTAGATGGTGCCGAGTGTGAAAAACTAAGCTGTGGTGAGAGGGCAAAAAAAATTGCCTTTTTACCCCAGAGACTTTCCCTTCCTTCCATGAGTGTAGGCACTCTTGTTTCTCACGGCAGGTTTTCTCACATGGGTTTTGGAAAAGTTCTTGGAAAAGAAGATAAAGACTTTGTGGAAAAAGCCATAGCAAAATGCGGACTTACAGAAAAAAAAGGCAGGCTGCTTTCTGAACTTTCAGGGGGCGAAGTGCAGAGGGCTTATCTTGCAATGGTTATAGCCCAGGATACGCCTTATCTTCTTTTGGATGAACCTACCACTTACCTGGATCTGGAACATCAGGAAGAAATGTTTTCCATTCTGCGCTCCCTTTGCAAAGAGGGAAGGGGAGTAATTTTTTCCTGTCATGATCTTCCCCAGGCTTTTACCAAGGCAGACTGTGTAACGCTTCTAAAAGAAGGGGCTGTAATAGAAAGTGCTTCTCCAGAAGTCCTTTGCCAGAAAGAGTCTGTCCTAAAAGAAAGTCTTGGCGTAAAACTACTTCCACTCAGGCAGGAAGGACTTCTTTATTCCTATGGAGTAAGCGGAACTTGATTTTTTTAACAGTAAACTTTTTAAAAATACTAGAGAAAACGGAGGGTAGGTGATGGAATTTAATACTCAGCTTTTACATGGAAAGAGTGTGAGAGGTTATGCAGAAGGGGCAACTCTTCCACCCATTTTTCAAAACTGTGCCTTTTCTTACGGCAGCATGGAAGAACTTGAAAAAGTCTTTGCCCATAAAGCAATGGGTTTTGCCTATACACGAATCGGTAACCCAACAGTGGCGGCTTTTGAACAGAGGGTAAATGAACGTGAAGGAGGTGCAGGTGCTCTTGCAACTTCCAGCGGTATGGCGGAGGAAACCTTAAGCCTTTTAACCTGTCTTTCTTCCGGAGATGAAATTCTGTGTGCTCCGGGGGTCTACGGCGGCAGCATAGAACTTTTGTCAAACGTTCTTGCCCTCGGAATCGGAATACGCTATGTAAAAAAATTAACGGAAGAAGAACTTGAAAAAAATTACAGTCCCAAAACCAAACTTGTTTACGCAGAAATAATCGGGAACCCCAGCCTGGACGTTCTGGATGTAAAAAAAGTAAGTGCC
>JAEEKM010000354.1 GCA_016282455.1 Treponema sp.
ATTCTGTAGACGTGCGCATAGTTTCCAAAAACGGAATGACTGTTCGTGTAAGGGATAACTGCCGAGAGTTTGACCCCCGTCAGCGTCTGGAAGTCTTCTCTCCAAAAGAACCGGAGAAAAACATCGGAATCAGAATCGTAGCAAGAAAGTGCATCTTCATGGACTACTACAACAACGCCGGAACAAACACCGTGATAATGAAATTCTGAATAATAATCTCTTAAGGCGAGTTTTGTCATAGTAAAAATAAATGCTAAATAAATAAAGACATAAGTTTTAGGGGAAAGTGCCGCGTAACGGAGTGGCAGGAGAAGCCGGCGGTCTCTCTGTCGAAGTACAGCTAAATTATGAATGTGAACTGCCACGGAACCGGGGTTCCGATGTGAAAAAAATTCTGCACAAGTGAGCAAAGCGAACGCGGAAGCCTTTTTTCACATCGGGTTCCCGGTGGGAGTGGCAGTTTATATTTATAAAATTAGTATGCGCAGGGAGTGAAGTGGCACTTTCCCCTATTAACATTTACTTTTTTATTTATACCCAGATTACAGTTTACTAATGACACAGGAGCCTCCTTCACTTGTAACAAAAATACAAAATCGCTATACTCTTCAGACGGTTATCAAAGGGTAACTTGTATTATATTCAGATGGAGCTTATAGAATGATTCGCCTTAAGAATGATGATCAGATTGCAAAAATTAGAAATAGCTGCCATGAGCTTGCCGACCTTTTTAACGAGATAATACCCAGGGTAAAGCCCGGAGTGAGCACAAAAGAGATTGACGACTGGTGCGTAGAGTTTGTAAGAAAGCATGGTGGAAAACCCGCCTGGTATTCCGAAGGATTTCCCGGTTGTGCCTGCATCAGCATTAACAATCAGGTGATTCACGGAGTCCCTTCAAAAAAGAGAATTGTTCAGGACGGAGACCTTGTTTCCCTTGATATCGGAATAAATCTTGACGGCTACATTTCTGACAGCTGCCACACAGTTATGGTAGGAAACGTAACTGCTGCCCACAGAAAACTTGTCCGCGTAACAAGAGAATCCCTCGTTGCAGGTATTGCCGCTGCAGTTAAAGGAAACAGACTGTCTGACATTGCAAAGGCAGTAACAGAAGTCTGCCAGAATCAGAATGGTTACGGAGTAGTTTACGATTACTGCGGACATGGCGTGGGACTTGATGTTCATGAAGACCCCAGCGTGCCAAACAATTATCCTTTCCACGGAGCAAATCCACGTTTACAGAAGGGCATGGTAATTGCCATTGAACCCATGATTAACGAAGGAACTGCTGACGTTATTACCGGTGATGAGGAAAGTGAATGGAATGTTCTTACTGCAGACGGAAAATGGAGCTGCCATGAGGAACATACCGTTGCCATTTTTGATGACCACACAGAAATCCTTACAGACTTAGACTACAATGGAAACTCCTGCCTTAAAGGAAGTAATTTTTAAGATTTAGTGTTACCGGTCCTGTCGGAACACAGTGAACGTAAAAAAAAGCGGTACTTTGAATCACCTTGCAAAGTGAAATCAAAGTACCGCTTTTTATTTGTTTATAAAAAGTTTAGTAGCCCTTTACTTTTGCACCAAAGAGCATGTTCTGGTAGCAGCGTACACAACCAGGGAAGATGTGTCCGTCGCACTTAAGGATTTCTTCACGGAACTTGTTTGCCTTGTCTCCGTTGTAAATTTCCTTAAAGCTCTGCTGCTGAATATTTCCAAGCACGTATTCATTGTAGTCAGCACAGAAAGTAACGTCTCCGTTGTAACTCACGTTTGCCTGGCACCAGGGAACAATACAGTTGTCACGCACATGGGTGTCCAGCTGGTGGTAGTACTCATGTGTCTTTTCCGGGTTCAGGGCAGGAACTGTGATTGAAAGATAACCGTAGTCAGTGTTGTGAATCTTCTGGAGAATTTCATGTGCCTTAACTCCGTCAACTCCTTCGTTGTAACCGGTGTTGTAGCCGTCGAGCATGTAAATGTCTGTGTCCAGGTGTTCTTTCATGTAAGCCTTGTGGGTGGCAAGAATCTGGTCGTTGGTGTAAGTACCCAGATTGTAAATGTGCCATACCAGGTTAAATTCTTTACAGGCTTCTGCAAGATCGGGAAGTGCTTCGTAGTTGAGTTTTGTAACTGTTGTTACAACGCCCATGACAGGAAGTTTTTTACCCTGCTTCTTCTTTTCACGGTTGATTGCCTCAAAGCCCTTCATTACTTTTTCATAACTTCCCTTACCGCGCATTGCGTCGTTTACATCCTGGAAAGCATCAAGACTTACGAAAACAGAATGCCATTCATCACGAACAATCTGTTCAGCATATTTTTCAAGAAGGGTTCCGTTTGTGTTTACAGAACAAACGCTTCCGTGGTCCTGAATGTATTTTACAAGTTCAGGAAGCTGGGGGTAAAGGAAGGGTTCTCCGCCCCAAAGGTAGTAAACGGGTTTTACACTTGAAAGTTCATCTACAAGTTTTTTGTAGCCTTCAAGAGGTACGATTGTCTTTGCGGCTTCTGCTCCCACTTCGCCCTTAAGAATTCCCTTGTCTCCACGCTGACCACACATAACACAACGAAGATTGCAAAGAGGTGTAAGTTTTAAGTAGATAAGGCTGAAGTTCTTCATGTGGTCATAGCCGTAGGTGTGTCTCTTCTTCATGCGGGTAAGTCCCATGCGTGCAAATCCACGACCCATGAGGTAAGACAGCTTGAGTTTAATGCCCAAAAGTTTTGGAACAATAGATGCATTGTGTTTCATACAATAGCTCCTTAAAATAGCTTATGATAAAAATTATTTTTCTTTAGTCATGCTTCTCACGGATACTGCAAGTACCCAAGCAAGGAAGTTCCTTGGAAGAAGGTTTGAGAAGAAGGCTGCACACTTGTTGGTAAAACCTGCGCGGACAAAACTTCTCTTTTTGAGCACGGATTTAACTGCGCATTCTGCAACTGCTCTTGCAGACATTCCGTTTCTGTAGGAGAATTTTTTGTATTTGTCGCTGGTGATTTTGCAGCTGTTGTCAAAGTTAGTTCTGATGTAGCCCGGCTGAACGCAGGTTACGTTTACGCCAAAAGGCTTAAGTTCCTGGCGCAGTGCAAGGGTATAGTTAAAGACGTAACTTTTTGTTGCGGCATAACTTGCAAAATATGCAGTAGGCTGGTTTCCTGCAATGGAACCAATGTTAAGAATTGAACCGCTCTTTCTCTCTTTCATGTCTTTACCAAAGACGGCACAGAGCTGGGTAAGGGCAAGTACATTCAGGCGCAGCATGGGAAGGGCAGTGTCGCCGAGTTCCACACTTTCTCCAAAAAGACCGCATCCGGCATTGTTCACAAGAAGGTCAACTGTGAGTTCTTTTTCATCACAGAAAGACTTAAGCATGCGGGGAGCACTTACGTCTGACAAATCTGCAGGGCAGGTGAATACCTGTACCTGATATTTTTTTTCAAGATTTTCTTTGAGGGCGTCCAGTTTTTGCTGTGAACGGGCAACTACAACCAGATTCCATCCCCGGGAGGCAAGAATGTCGGCAATTTCCGCACCCACTCCCTGTGAGGCACCTGTAACCAGTGCAAGTTTTTTTTCTTCCATTTGGACAGTATAGCAGTTAAAGGGAACAGGGGCAAGTGTTTTGTTTTTATTACGGAATATTATAGAAGAAAAAACGCAAAAAATCAGGTGTTTTTCTTGCGGGTATTAGTTTCTTGTGGTAAAATGGTTTAATTTTACTACAATTTGTAAGGAGCAAAAATGAAAAAATCTTTAGTTTTGGCAGTAGCTGCAATGAGTCTTGCCACTCTGGCTTTTATCGGCTGCAGCAAAAAAACAGATGCCGGTGCAAAAAAAGCTTCCGGTGCTGCTTTCCATATCGGTGTGGTGACTGGAACAGTATCTCAGTCAGAAGATGACCTTCGTGGTGCAGAGGAACTCATTCACCGCTACGGTGCCGTAAAAGACGGCGGTATGATTCAGCACATCACTTACCCCGATGACTTTATGTCCCAGCAGGAAACAACCATTTCACAGATTGTTGCCCTTGCAGACGACCCCCTCATGAAGGCAGTTATTGTTAACCAGGGTGTTCCTGGTACTGCAGAAGCCTTCCGCCGCATTAAGGAAAGCCATCCTGACATTCTCTGTTTTACAGGTGAACCTCACGAGGATCCTCTTGTAATCCAGAAATCGGCCGACCTTGCAGTAAGTGCCGACTTTATGAGCCGCGGTTACACAATTGTCTGGGCTGCAAAAGAAATGGGAGCAAAAACTTTCGTTCATATTTCTTTCCCCCGCCACATGTCTTATGAAACCCTTGGACTTCGCCGCAAGATTATGGAAGAAGCCTGTAAAGACCTTGGATTAACCTTTGTCTTTGAAACTGCTCCTGATCCAACAAGTGATGTTGGTGTTGCCGGTGCACAGCAGTTCATCCTTGAGAAAGTTCCCCAGTGGATTGAAAAATACGGAAAAGATACCGCTTTCTTCTGTACAAATGATGCCCACACAGAACCACTTCTCAAACAGCTCGCTCAGTACGGCGGAATGTTTATTGAAGCAGATCTTCCTTCACCACTCATGGGTTACCCCGGAGCCTTCGGAATTGATCTTACCGAAGAAGCAGGTGACTTCCCCAAGATTCTTGCAAAAGTGGAAGAGTCTGTTGTTAAAAACGCAGGTGCCGGCCGCTTTGGAACCTGGGCATTCAGCTACGGTTTCTCTGTAAGTGCAGGTCTTGGTGAATTTGCAAAGAGAGTTATTGAAGGAAGTGCAAGTCTTTCTTCCTCTGCAGACCTCTTTAAAGCACTTGGTGAGTTTACTCCAAACGCAAACTGGAACGGTGGTTACTACATTGACCAGAGCACAGGAGTTCGTGCAAAGAATCAGATTCTCATTTACATGGACACCTACATTCTCGGACAGGGCTTCCTTAAGACAACTGAGCTTGAAGTTCCAGAGAAATATTTCAAGATTCGCTTTGAAAACTAACTAATATTTTTTACGGGAGTCTCATGAAAATTTTTTTGAGGCTCCCTTATTTTTTTTACACACATTTTTTTCTAGGTTTGATTTTTAATTATGAATGATGATACACCTCTGTTACGCCTTAAGAGCGTGACTAAAGATTTTGCAGGTACTGTTGTCCTTGAGGACGTTTCTTTTGACCTGCACAAGGGAGAGATTTTAGGCCTCGTCGGAGAGAACGGCGCAGGCAAGACTACCCTCATGAGCATCCTCTTCGGTATGCCGGTCATCGCCGCGACGGGCGGCTATGGCGGCAGCATACAGATTGACGGGAGCGAGGTTCATTTTACCAGTCCCTTTGACGCACTCGATGCCGGCATCGGTATGGTGCATCAGGAGTTCTCCCTTATTCCCGGTTTTACGACGACCGAGAACATCATGCTCAACCGGGAGCTCGCGAAGGATAACCCGATGGTATACCTGTTCGGCGAGCGTATGAGCATACTCGACCGCGCTGCGATGAAGAAAAGGGCCGGGGCCGCGATACAGCGGCTTGGCGTTGACATAGATCCGGACATGAAGGTGTCCGAAATGCCGGTGGGCCACAAGCAGTTCACCGAAATAGCCCGTGAGATTGACCGCGATAACGTACGTCTGCTCG
>JAEEKM010000355.1 GCA_016282455.1 Treponema sp.
AACCTTAAGCATTTCGCATTCCGGTTCTTTTCCTTTTTCTACGTGCTCTTCTCCGTGATCCATTCCGTGAAGGTGCAGTATACCATGAACTAAAAGTCTTTTCAGTTCTTCTTCTTCGTCAACTTCAAAGTAGACAGCATTTTTTGGCAGTGTGTCAAGACTGATTGCTATGTCTCCTACTGCCTTCCATACGTTTCCTTCTTCGTCTTCGTATTCTTCACCGTTTTCAAAACTAAGAACATCTGTAGGTGCATCAATGTTACGGTACTGGGCGTTTAAAGTCTGAATGAAGGAGTCTGAACAGAACATGACGGAAACTTCTTCTCCGTCGTAACCGCATTCTTTCATTACTTTCTGAATGAAGGGTTCTGCGTTTTCAAGCCAGGCGGGGCTCTGGTAACCTTCTTCTACTGAAACAAAAATCTGGTTTGCCATTATTTCTTTTCCTCTTCAGTATTTTTTTCTTCTTCCTGATTTTCTTCTTCATTCGTTTTCTGACCGGGATATTCCATACGGGAGTGATAGTATCCGGCAAGCAGCTGAACGAAGGAATCGTGAATTACATCTAGTTCTTTAAAAGTTAAACCGCAGTTGTCCAACTGATGGCTTTCGAGTTTGTTGTGAATGAGGGTCGTGATAAATTTGTCCAGGGCCTGCATTGTTGGTTTTTTAAGTGAACGGCAGGCGGCTTCTGCAGTGTCGGCAAGCATTACCACTGCGCTTTCTCTTGAAGAGGGCGGTGTTCCAGGGTAAGCGTAATCATCCGGAATTGCATTGGGATCTTTTTCTTTTGCTTCTCCGTAAAAGTATGCAATGACAGAGTTTCCGTGATGTTCCTTGATTATGTCAATTATGCACTGGGGCAGGTGCATTGCCTTTGCTTTTTCTGAACCGCGCTTTACATGACTTCTTATAACGCTTACGGAAAGTGAAGGGTTTAATTTGTCATGTATGTTTTCTCCGGTCTTCTGGTTTTCTACAAAATATTCCGGGTTGTCAATTTTACCAATGTCGTGATAGTAAGCACCCACTCGTGCAAGAAGGGCATTTGCTCCGATTTCCCGACATGCTGCTTCTGCAAGAGATGCTACCATCATGGAGTGATTGTAAGTTCCGCTTGCGGTAACAAGCATTTTCTGCATGATAGGCTGGTTCATGTCGCTTAAGTCCATGAGGCGGAAAGGAGATGCAGTGTTCAGAAGAAGTTCAAGCGGTGTGAGCATTCCAAGACAGAGTATTCCGGAGAGAAGTCCGTTTGCACCAACCCCGATTAAAATCAGGACCGTGTTGTCAAAGGTGGCATTAAAAATCATTTTAAAGACAAAAAGGAAAACAACATTCAGCACCATCTGTAAAAGGGAGGCAAAAACCATGTCACTTCTGCGTTCAAGATTTTTCATCATGAGACCTGCAGAAAGGGAAGTTGCAAGAACATAAAGTGAAGGCACAAGCTGGAAACCTGTTGCACTCAGCACTCCCATTGAAATGATTATAGAAAAGAAAAGTGAGTTTATCTGACCAAAGAGAATGGCAATGATGAAGGTAAAGAAAACATTAGGAATGATTACGCAGATGGAGAAGGGCGAAGAGAAAATGGAAGACTTGGCCCCGAAAACGGTGACTGTATAGATTATTACAAAGAATACCGCTTCCAGAATAAATTCTTTAAGTTCAGGTTTTGCAAAGTGTATGCGGATTTCGTGATTTAAAAGAACTGCAAGTACTACAAGAAGCAGGAGGAACAAAAGTGAATCTGCAAAAGAACGGTAGTCAATGTAGGCGGGGGACTCTGCCATGCGCCTCATTTTTGCATAGGATTCTTCTGTAATGGGGAAGCCTTTTCTTGTAATGCGTTCACCTTTTTCTACCCCAATGGGATTGTTAAAGTCAGGGGGCAGGGTTTTGCTTGCGATGATTGTTATGTCCGCAATCTGACCGATTTCATAGTCGTCGATTTTAAAAGAGGCTATGGAACTTGTAGTTGCAATTCTCACAAAGGAAAGGGAGGCTGTAAGAATAAAGGTTACTCCCAGGGTGATGAGAATGGCATAGTTACTGCGGAGGTATTTCCCGATAGTCTCCATGAGAATGCTGAAGTTACTTTGTTTTTTGTCGTTTTTACTCATCGTTATATGCCTGAATTATTTTTTTCACCAGCGGATTTCTTACCACGTCGTCGGCAGTCATTTCCTGAATGCTGATCTGTGGAATTCCGCCAGGTACATTCCTTAGCACTTTAAGTGCATGAAGAAGTCCTGAAGGAACTTTTGCCGGTAAATCTATTTGGGTTACATCTCCGGTGATAAACACCTTTGAGTTCTCTCCCATACGGGTCAGGAACATTTTCATCTGTTCCTTCGTCGTGTTTTGTGCTTCGTCAAGGATTATTACTGAGTCGTTTAAAGTTCGTCCCCTCATGTAGGCAAGGGGGGCAATTTCTATAATGCCGGACTCAAACATTCTTCGCACGGTCTCTTTGGGAAGAAGGGCATTCATTGCGTCAAAGAGAGGGCGTATGTAAGGATTTATTTTTTCCTGCAGGTCGCCTGGAAGAAAACCTAAGCTCTCACCTGCTTCTACAACAGGGCGGGTTAAGACAATGCCGTTTGCCTTGTGGCTCAGGACAAGTGAAAGTGCTTCTGCCATTACAAGGAAAGTTTTACCGGAACCAGCCGGACCTGTGGCAAAAACCATGTCGTGGGTTCTCATTGCACTTAAAAGCTGTGCCTGTCCCTTTGTGCGGGGGAATACTTTTTTTATTCCGCCCGGAATGGAAATGGAATCTTTTGAATAATATTTTCCTGAAGGGGAATCGCCTGTGTTAAGAATTGACTGAACTAAATCGTAGTCGGTGAGTTCAGAACTTCCGTCTGCAATTTCGTCCAGCATGCGGTCTATGATGAAACGAAAACGCTCCGTCACTTCTGTCCTGTCTGAGTCTACAGATAGTTCGTTTCCGCAGGCAAAGACCGATGTGCCCAGAGCAGTTTCTATGAGTTTAAGATTGCTGTCATTTGTTCCGCACACCCTTTGCAAAACAGAAGTGTCCGGAACAATTATTTTATAGTTCACCCTTATTTTTCCACCGCATCAAAACTGCCGGTAGAAAGGTCTTCAATTTCACCTTCGAGAATTTCAGCTTCTGTGCCTGTTGTAAGGTCGATTGCGGCAGGGCTTGTTTCTTCTGCGGCTGCAACCTGTGTTCTTACAAGGCGGAGACCCAAATCTACACCACGGAGTTCAGGAACAGAACTTGCACGGTTTGCATTGCGGCAGAACTCGGGGGCACTCTTGATTGAACCACCGCGGCGAATTCTTTTACCGGTAACTGAAGAGTCTTTTTCTCCACGGGGATTAACTGAATCTGCCTTGTGGTAGTTACCATACCAGTCCCAGCACCATTCCCAGACGTTTCCGTTCATGTCGTAGATGCCAAGAGCATTCGGGGTTTTTTCTGCAACAGGATGTGTTTCGTCCAGTGAGTTTGCAAGGAACCATGCACCGTCTTCAAGTGTGTCTCCTGAAGCATAAAGACTTGCTTCTGAAACTCCACCGTTTGCGGCAAACTCCCATTCTGCTTCTGTAGGAAGGCGGTATCCGTCTGCACTAAAGTCGCATTCAATGGCATTCCATGTCATGCGGGCAATGCGGTTGTTGTCGGTTACGCGGGGAACTGCACCCCATTCAGAGGGGTCTGTGCTTCCTGCAAGAGAGTAAACGGGGGTGAGTCCTGCCTTAAGGCTGAGCTTGTTGCAGAAAACTACTGCATCGTACCAGCTTACTTCTTCTACAGGGCGGTCACTTCCGGGGAAGGCAGAAAAGTTTTCGCTGTCTCCCATAACGGCTGCATATTCAGCCTGTGTAACTTCTGTCTGCATGATGTAGTATGAATCAAGGCTCACTTCGCGGACGGGAAGCTCATTGTCTTCGTTGTCGGCACTTCCCATGAGGAAAGTTCCCTTTTCTACCAGAACCATTTTTGCACTCACTTCCTGAGCTGCATCAAATTCCTGTGCAAAGAGGGAAAGAGTAAGCAGTGAACCTGCAAGTATAGATACAATTTTTTTAGCGTTCAAAACATGACCTCCATATTTGTGTACTATCTTTCCTATTATACCACTGAGAGCAACATATTGCAACTTTTTCTGTTACTCTTCGTCGGTAAGAACGTCTTTGGCCGGAACAAGCACTTTTGTGTCGTAGCAGGTAAACATTTTGTCCACATCCGCAGGTTTTGTCTTCTGTGTGCAGAGGCTGACAAGAGGAACAATCACCAGTCCTGCAAGCATACAGAATACGCCTGAGTAAAGGGAGTTCTTGAAAATAAAGCCAAAGAAAGCACCGGGTAATGTAAAGAGCTTAAGGGAAATGCAAAGCTGGATAATCATTACCACTGTTCCGAAGATGAAAGATGCCGCTACGGAAGCTTTTGTTGTTTTCTTCCAATATAAACCGTACATGAAAGGAGCAAGGAAAGCACCGGAGAGGGCACCCCAGGAAATACCCATGAGCTGGGCAATAAAGGTGACACGGCTCTTTGCCTGAACGATTGCAATTACTGCGGAGATGATGATGAAGACTGCAACAAAAATGCGCATTACAAACAAATCCTTTTTCTCGGAAGACTTTTTCTTTTTGAAAGAGTTGATAAAGTCCAGTGTGAGTGTGGAACTTGAAGTGAGTACCAGTGAAGAAAGAGTACTCATGGAAGCGGAGAGAACTAAAATCAGCACTACGGCAATAAGTACGTCTCCAAGACCTGAAAGCATGGAAGGAATGATGCTGTCAAAACCATTTGCAGTAACTTCCTGCTGTGTGGTAAAGAGACGTCCGAAGCCGCCTAAGAAGTAACAGCCGCCTGCAACTACAACTGCAAAGAAGGTAGAAATGATTGTTCCCTTTTTGATGGAGTTTTCATTTTTAATTGCATAGAATTTTCCAACCATCTGTGGAAGTCCCCAGGTTCCCAAAG
>JAEEKM010000356.1 GCA_016282455.1 Treponema sp.
AACAAGTTCTTATCCGCTGAACTCCATAATCACTTTGCCGCCGTCTATGGGCTGAATAAAACTGTCATGCTTTTCTGCAGTAATGCCAGTGAGTGGCTGGAACCAGTGTGTAAAATGAGTGGCACCTTTTTCTACCGCCCAGTCCTTCATTGCATTTGCAACCACAGTTGCAACGGCAGGATCAAGTTTTTCTCCGCCCTGAATTGTTTTCATCAGCTGCTTGAAAGTCTCTTTTGGCAAACGGGATTTCATTACAGTTTCGTTGAAAACATTTTCACCAAAAATTGCTGTTACTTCTTCCATTGTTTACTCCTTAAATATTTTATTTAGGAAGGGGAAGTCTCGCCGGAAACTTCGCGCATCTGCGCTCGTTGCGAATACCCCCTATACAATAAAAAACAAAAGGCGCCGAAACCCCAGACCGTTGTACACCAGTCTAAAACTTCAGCGCCTTTGCCGTTTATTATACCGATTAAAATTCAGCAATAAAAAAAGGCCACAAGAATTCTTTTTCCTGTGACCTCTTTGTCTCTGATGCTTTACTTATAGCGTGAAGAGAAATTTTTGTCAATATATTTTTTTACAAAACCCAAAATATATGCTATTGTAAAAACAGGTATGACAGAAAACTCAGAATCAGAAACAATAGTTCATCAGATTGCACCGGTGTGGAACTCAGAAAGCAGGATTTTAATTCTTGGGACAATGCCTTCACCTAAAAGCAGGGAAGCAGGGTTTTATTACATGCATCCTCAAAACAGATTCTGGAAAGTAGTGCCTGCTGTTTTTGGAGAAGAACTCATTCACCCGAATAATTCACCTGACAGAATTGCTGCAATTTCTGAAAGACGAAGTTTTCTCCTGAGCCATCACCTTGCCCTCTGGGACGTACTTGCAAGCTGTGAAATTTCAGGAGCGGCTGATTCTTCAATTAAAAATGCAATCCCAAACGACTTTAACGAAATCTTAAGTCATTCAAAAATCAAACATATTTTCTGCACGGGAAAAACCGCCTATAGTCTATGGAAAAAACACTGCGAAAAAAATTATGACGGCTTATATAAACTGACCGTTGAATGCCTTCCAAGCACCAGTCCTGCAAACGCCGCCTCTTCGCTTGAAAAATTAAAAGAAACTTACAAAGTAATTCTACAAATTTAATCTTCACGGCAGGAAAAAGACTATAGCCGTACAAACCCACAGTCCTTTTCCTGTCATTTATTTTTTTAATGTTCAACAGCATCTTCAAAGGAAGCTTCGGTTAGACCTTCTGCCTGTACCCTTGCATCTTTTTCTGTCATTTCAAACTTAATGTATTTTCCAAAGACCCAGCCTTCAAGAGCATCATCTGACATAGCGGCAAGTTCATTTATAAAATACCAGCAGTCAGTAGTACCCTCAATTGTTGAGGTCTCTGCACTTTTCTTAAAAACAAGAACTTCTCTTCCGTCACTGAGCTGTCCTGCAACTTCTCCGCTTACCGGTGACTTTCGCACATTGATGTTTGCCCCGTCATCTGAAAAAATTGCAGCATAGAAAGGTTCCACTTCAATCTCGCCGTAAAGTTTATCATACTCTGACTGAATGTAGTTTAAGATTTCCTGGCTGGCAGGGATTTTTTTTGCATTCTTAAAAAGTTCCTCTTTCATTGCCTTTTCTTTTGCCGCATCTTTATTTCTGAGGGCAACAGCAGTATCCACCACGCGGACGGCATCAAGGTCATTTTTATTCTTGCTCACTTTTTCAGAAAAAACATAGCGCTTTCTGATTTCGTTCCCGCTATCTGACCAGTACTGAATCTCCGTAAATGAACAGCCGTTTTTGTCTGTCTTATTACCAGAAACAATAATTGAAGCCTGTTCAATCTTTCCGTTTATGAAAGCAGAAATTGAAGGCTTGGCAAAAAGAGTTGTGTCAGAGAGAATAACTGTTGCAGAGTTTCCAAGAGCAACTTCGCTTTCCCTGGCATAATAAGTTTTTTTGTCGTAGCTCACCTTGTAGAACTTAATGTTTTCAAAACGGTCTTTTTCGGTAATCATTGTGAGCAGAACCGGGTTTTCATCCTCAACCACAAGCATGGTTCCCGCAGGCACTGCCACTGCCCATTCAACGCCGCCGTTACCCTTGTCTTCGCGGAGTGGTCCGTTCGGGCGGAGCATAAAACCATCTGTATTTGCAAAAGCATTAACTGCAAAAAGTGCAAGTAAAGTATATGTGAATATTTTTTTCATTTTATTCTCCCTTATTCAGAAACACTGAGATTAGATTCTCCGGCAAAAGTTTTTACTGCTTCCACAGTTTTTTCTGTAACCGCAGTCTTTTCTGCCATAGCAAAAAACTTTCTGACAAAATAATCTTTTTCATCAGAATCTGATTCAGAAAGAATATCTACAAATTTCAAAATGACTTCTTCAAGAACTTCAGGATCTGTGTCGGCTTTTACTTTTGAAAAGAAGCGGGCACTTTCCTTTATCATGGGTTTGTATGAAAAAGTATCTTTCTGAAGGTAGATTTCTTTTCCGAAAGGTCTTCCGTTGTAAATTACTACTTTATAAAAACCGTTTGTGCCTTCGATCTGTCCGTCAGCGGCTGCAATAAAAGTACCTTCGTCTACCTGGGTTCCAGTAATGCTTGCAATATCCGGAGAAGAATATGCAAAGGCGTCTTCTGTCATAACCCATGAAAGTTCAACTTCAGGTGCACTTACAAAAATGTCACGAGTCCAATTATCTTTTTCCTCATACTGAACACGGATAAAATCAAAGGCTTCTTCTTTACCGCTCTGTAAATGACGGACTGCATTTTTCTGCTCAACTGAATCATCTTCATTCAGATAGATTTTTATTCCGTCTCCAGTTTCTGCTTCGTTAACGGCATACATTTTTCCGTCATCACGCTCTTCATACAAAATCCATCCGGAATAGATGACTCTGCTGGATGCACTTTTTTGAACCATTGCAGATTCCTGTTTTGTCCCGGATGAAGAAGCAGCCTGTGAATCTTTTCCCGTGCAGGAAAAAAACAGGGCGCCAGTTACAACCAGGGCACACATTGCAAACAAAATCTTTTTCATTTTTTTCTCCAATTTATTTTGTCAAAAGAAGTATAACAGATAATTATACTTTTCGTCTATTGATTTCTTTTTTTGCGTACCATTTTCCTTAACAATTCTCATGTTTACATAAAATTCCAACATTGACTTATTGTGGATGAAAAACCGCTCTTGACATTTGTTCCTAATATTTATAAAGTAACTGAAACGGCAAAGAGGTCGTAGATAATGTTTCTTGTTTTTAAAGAAGCAGTGTCTACGGCCTTTTTGTTTTTTAGCCCAATCTCAAAGACGGTGAGGAAGCCGCAAGTGCAAGTGAATGCTTGTACCTGCGGCTTTTTTTTCGTCTGTAAAGATTCTGGTAAATTAAAATGCAATTACTTCACAGGTGGTGAATGATGAAGAGAACACTTTACGAACCTTCTTTTGAACATGATAACTGCGGCATTGGTGCAGTGGTAAACATTGACGGAAGTGCTTCCCATGGCATTGTAGATAATGCCCTCTGCATTGTAGAAAAACTTGAACACAGGGCAGGAAAAGATGCTTCCGGAGAAACCGGAGACGGAGTGGGAATTCTCCTTCAAACCTGTCATGACTTTTTTGAAGAAGCCTGTAAGAAAAATGAAATTGCTTTAAGTGACGGTTCTGTTTGCCAATCACTAGGCAGTATGCGGGATTACGGAGTGGGAATGTTTTTCTTTCCCCAGCAGGGATGTAATGAAGAAAAAGAGCGTTTTGAAAAAACTGTCTCTTCTGAAAACTTAAAATTTCTGGGCTGGAGAAAAGTTCCTGTAAACGAAAGCGTACTTGGAAAAAAAGCACGGGACTGTATGCCGCAGATCTGGCAGGCTTTTATTGCAAAACCAGAAGCTTGTGAAAAGGGAATTGACTTTGACAGAAAACTATATGTTCTTCGCAGGGAATTTGAAAAAGGTTCCACACAGTCTTCCACTTCAAAAACTTATGTCTGCTCCCTTTCTTCCAGAACAATTGTTTACAAAGGCATGTTCCTTGTGCACGAACTCCGCACTTTTTACAGCGACCTTCAGTCACCCAAATATGAGTCTGCACTTGCAATCGTTCACTCAAGATTTTCCACAAACACACAGCCTTCCTGGGAAAGGGCTCACCCAAACAGATTCATTGCCCACAACGGAGAAATAAATACAATCCGCGGAAATGTAGACAGGATGCTTGCCAGAGAAGAAACCCTTTCTTCAAAAAAGTTTTCTGACTGTGACATGAAAAAAATTCTTCCTGCGGTAGACACAAACGGAAGTGACTCTGCAATGCTGGACAACACGCTTGAGTTCCTTCTCATGAACGGAATGAGTCTTCCGCTTGCAGTTATGACCTGTATTCCAGAGCCATGGAAACATGACGGAAGCATGGATCAGAAGAAAAAAGATTTTTACCATGACTGGGCAACCATGATGGAAAGCTGTGATGGACCTGCCGCAATTCTTTTCAGCTACGGAGATATTCTTGGTGCAACGCTTGACAGAAATGGCCTCAGACCAAGCCGCTACTATATTACAAAAGACAACATGCTCATTCTTTCCAGTGAAGTTGGTGTTCTGGACATTCCTGAAGAAAACATAAAAGTAAAATCCCGTCTGCAGCCCGGACGCATTCTTCTTGTAGACACAGTGCAGAAAAAAATTATTTCTGACCAGGAGTGCAAGAGTCTTTATGCAGGTGCCCATCCTTACGGGGAGTGGCTGGATATGAACCTGACTCATCTTGCAGACTTAAAAATTCCAAACAAGAAAATTCCAGTCAGCAGTCAGGAAGAAAGAAACATTCTCTACCGGGCTTTTGGCTGGAACTACGAAGACGTTAACGAGATGATTCTTCCCATGGCAAAAAACGGCGTTGAACCTACCGCAAGCATGGGAGTAGATACCCCTCTTGCAGTGATGAGTGAAAAACATCCCTCCCTCTTCTCTTACTTTAAGCAGCTCTTTGCACAGGTAACAAATCCTCCGATTGACAGTCTGCGTGAAAAGATTGTTACCGACACAACAGTTTATCTTGGAAAAGACGGAAACCTTCTGGAAGCAGAGGCTAAAAACTGCCGCGTGCTTGAAATTAACAATCCTATTTTAACGGGAACGGACCTTATTAAAATTGCAGCCTTAAATCAGAGCGGACTAAAGGCAAAAACAGTTTCCATTCTCTTTGATATAAATGAACAAAAACATGACAGGCTTAAAGCAGCACTGGAAAATCTTTTTACCCAGATCGACAAAGCCTACGCAGAGGGTTACAACATAATCATTTTAAGTGACCGCGGAGTAGACGAAAAACATGCAGCCATTCCCGCCATTCTTGCAGTGAGTGCAGTGGAACAGTATCTTGTACGAACAAAAAAGAGAACTGCAGTTTCTGTAATTCTTGAGAGTGCAGAAGTTCGTGACGTGCATCAGGCAGCCATGTGTCTGGGTTACGGAGCAAGAGCCGTGAACCCCTATCTTGCACACGAAGCCATTGCAGAACTTATTGACCAGAAAATTCTTGACAAGGACTATCATACTGCAATTGATGACTACAACAAGGGAATCATAAACGGCATTGTAAAGATTGCTGCAAAGATGGGAATAAGCACAATTCAGTCTTACCAGTCTGCACAGATTTTTGAAGCAGTTGGAATTGCAAAGGAAGTAATAGACAAATACTTTACAAATACAGTAAGCCGCGTTGGAGGAATTACACTTAAGGAAATTGAAGAAGATGTTCTCTACCATCACAGTCAGGGCTTTGATCCGGACGGGCTTACAGTAAATACACATCTTGATTCTGTGGGTAAACATAAGTTCCGCCGCGGACCTCAGGCAGAAAGTCATCTTTACAACCCGGAAACAATTGTTGCCCTTCAGCAGGCTACCCGTAACGGAGACTACAAACGCTTTAAGGAATACACCGCTCTTGTTGACGACAATGCTCATCCCCACACCCTCCGGGCAATGCTGGACTTTGATTTTGAAAAAGCAGTTTCCATTCCCCTGGACGAAGTAGAAAGCGTAGAGTCTATTGTTCAGAGATTTAAAACCGGTGCAATGTCTTACGGTTCAATCAGCGAAGAAGCACACAAGTGCATGGCAGCGGCAATGAATCACCTGCATGGAAAATCAAACTCTGGAGAAGGCGGAGAAAAACCCGAGAGGCTTGGAACAGAATATAATTCTGCAATCAAACAGGTTGCTTCAGGAAGATTTGGTGTAACGGAAGAATATCTTTTGAGTGCAAAAGAAATTCAGATTAAAATGGCACAGGGAGCAAAACCCGGAGAAGGCGGACACCTGCCCGGAAAAAAAGTTTACCCCTGGATTGCAAAGACCCGCTATGCAACTCCCGGTGTAGCACTTATTTCTCCCCCACCCCACCACGACATTTATTCTATAGAAGATTTGGCCCAGCTCATTTACGATTTAAAAAATGCAAACAGGGCAGCACGGATTTCTGTAAAGTTAGTAAGCGAAGCAGGAGTTGGAACAATTGCCTCAGGTGTTGCAAAAGCAGGTGCACAGGTAATTCTCATAAGCGGACATGACGGCGGAACAGGAGCGGCTCCGATTTCTTCCATTCATCATGCAGGATTACCCTGGGAACTTGGTCTTGCAGAAACTCACCAGACACTTATTCAAAACGGTCTGCGCGGAAGGGTTGTAATTGAAACAGACGGAAAACTCATGAGCGGTCGGGACGTTTCCATTGCCTGTCTTTTGGGAGCAGAAGAATTTGGTTTTGCAACGGCACCACTTATTGCAATGGGCTGTTCCATGATGCGGGTCTGCCAGCTGGACACCTGCCCCTTTGGAGTTGCAACCCAGAATGAAAAACTTCGTGCAAAGTTCCCCGGCAAACCTGAGTATGTGGAAAACTTCATGAAGTTCATTGCAGAAGAAATGCGGGAGATTATGGCAAAACTTGGAGTTCATTCCGTAGAAGAAATGTGCGGAAGAACAGATCTCCTTAAACTTAAAAACAAACAGGGCTTTAAGCGGTCAGACCTTGTGGATTTGAGCCGTCTGCTTGCTTCAGAAAAAGATGCAGGCTGGAAAAAAGACCGTTCACTCTTTAACTTTGGTCTTGAAAAAACAATTGACGAAAAAGTTCTTCTGCCTATGTTTGAAAAAGAAAACCTTAAACAGGGACAGAAAGACAAGTCAGGTATTTCAATCCAGTCCACAGACAGAACAGCGGGAACAATTCTCGGAAGTGAAATTCAAAAGCAGTATGGAAACACACTTAAGGATGATACTTTCTGCGTAAACTTTACTGGAGGAGCAGGACAAAGTTTTGGTGCCTTTATTCCAAAGGGACTCACCCTTCGTTTAACAGGCGATGCAAACGATGCTCTTGGTAAAGGTTTAAGCGGCGGAAAAATTGTTTTGAAAAAAGCAGAAAACTTTAATGGCAATGCCGAAGAAAACATCATCACGGGAAACGTTGCCCTCTTTGGTGCAACAAGCGGCAGTGCATTCATTAACGGCGTAGCAGGAGAAAGATTCTGTGTAAGAAACTCAGGTGCAGCAGTTGTTGCAGAAGGCTGCGGTGATCACGGACTTGAATACATGACAGGCGGAGTTGCAGTCATTCTTGGCAGAACGGGAAAAAATCTCTGTGCAGGAATGAGTGGTGGAATTGCCTATGTGCTAGATGAAAACCATGACCTTTACAAAAGGCTTAACCACGAACTTGTAAAAATGTATTCACTTGAGGATGAAGTAACAACCCTGCAGGGTAAGAGTGATGAAGAAAATCTCCGTTCACTTATTGAAGAGCATGTGAAGGAAACAGAAAGCCAGAGGGGAAAAGAAATTCTCTCTGACTGGGAACATTACAAAAAGTGCTTCAAGAAAATAATCCCCAATGACTACCTCCGCATAATGACTGAGATTTATGCAGAAGAAGATTCCGGTAAAGCCCTTGACGATGCAGTTCTTGCGGCCTTCAAAAAATGTACGGCTTAGGTAAAGGAGACTAAAATGGCAAAACCAACAGGATTTTTAGATTACGAAAGAATTGAAAATAAAAATCTTCCTCCCCTTGAGAGAATAAAAAACTTCCGCGAGTTTCATCCAAAGCTTAACGAAAAAGACAGGCGTGAACAGGCGGCCCGCTGCATGAACTGCGGTGTTCCTATGTGTCAGTCTGCACTTAAGTTAAAGGGAATGGTAACAGGCTGCCCCTTACACAACTACATTCCTGAATGGAACGATGCCCTTTACAACGGTCAGTTTGACATGGCGGCATGGAGGCTTTTAAAGACTTCAAGTTTTCCTGAGTTTACAGGCCGTGTTTGTCCTGCCCTCTGCGAAAAAGCCTGCAACTGCGGAAGTCCTGTTGTAAACACAGGGGCTGTTACCGTTCACGACAATGAACTTTTTATTATTGAAAAAGCCTTTGAAAGCGGTTACATGAAAGCCACCCCTCCTGCAAAAAGAAGCGGAAAAAAAATTGCAGTAATCGGTTCAGGTCCAAGTGGACTTGCCGCTGCTGACTGGCTTAACAGAAGGGGCCACAGTGTTAGTGTTTATGAAAGGGAAGATAAAGCTGGCGGACTTCTGATGTACGGCATTCCCAACATGAAGCTTGAAAAAAGAATTATTGAGCGCCGCATAAAGCTCATGAAAGAAGAAGGCGTTGAATTTGTTTTTAACGCTGATGTAGGACGTTCAATTTCTGCAGAACACATTCTTAAGCATTACGATGCCGTAGCCCTCTGCTGTGGTGCAAAAAAAGCCCGTGCCCTGAATGCAAAGGGAATAGAAAAGCTGAGCGAGAAAAAAAATGAAGCAGGACTTTTGTTTGCAGTAGATTTTCTTACGGCAGTTACAAAGTGCGTGATTGCAACCGGAGAGGCCCTTTCTACAATCGGAATGGAAGCAGCAAACAGTCAGATCGCACAGATGTTAAAAGAGAGACACGGAATAAATGTCGAAGGAAAACACGTTGTGATTGTTGGAGGCGGAGACACAGGAAATGACTGCTGCGGTTCTTCTATCCGACTTGGTGCGGCAAGCGTTACCCAGATAGAGATGATGCCCTGTCCGCCCAAAGAACGTTCCTCTGACAACCCCTGGCCGGAGTGGCCTAAAGTTCTTAAAGTTGATTACGGTGCAGAAGAGAGCATTGCAAAGTTTGGTAAAGATCCCCGGGTTTATGAAAGTACTGTAAAGGAAGTAATAAGTCAGGATGGACATATTACTGCTGTGCGCACTGTGGAAGTTGAGTTCAAGAACATAGACGGAAAAAGAAGTCTTGTGGAAAGAGCAGGTACAGAAAAAACTTTACCCTGTGACCTTCTTCTTGTTGCGGCAGGATTTACCGGCTGTGAAGAATACACGGCAGATGCTTTTGGAGTTGAACTTGGTGAAAGGGGAACAGTAAAAACTGATTCAACCCCTGAAGGTTATGCTACCAGCGTAGAAAAAATCTTTTCTGCAGGAGACATGAGACGGGGACAGTCCCTTGTGGTATGGGCCATTGCAGAAGGAAGAGAATGTGCCCGGCAGATCGATGAATACCTTTTGAGCAGGGACAAATAAATGTACGAAGACAAACTTCATGATGAGTGCGGGGTTGCAGGAATTTTTGGCGCAGAGAATGCGGCAAGTCTTTCTTACTTTGCACTCACTTCCCTTCAGCACCGAGGACAGGAAAGCGCAGGTATTGCAGTTTACGACACAAAGGCAGAAGGGGAATTAAAAAATAAAATCATTCTGAAAAAAAATATGGGTCTTGTAGGCGAAGTTTTTAATCAGGCTGATTTTGAAAAACTTAAGGGAGACATTTCTGTTGCCCACGTGCGCTATGCAACTGCCGGCGGACGGACAATAGAAAATGCACAGCCTTTTTTAAACACTTTCAAAAACGGTTCCATTGCACTTGCCCACAACGGTCAGCTGGTAAACCATCAGGCACTCAGGGAAATGCTTGAAGACGGAGGAAGCACTTTTTCAAGTAACAGCGACAGTGAAGTCATTTTAAAACTCATCGTAAGAAAGTTTATTGAAAAAGGCGGTAAGTTAGGAAGTTCTTCTCCAGAATATGACAGTGAAGAAATTTTTATTTCTGCCGTGCTTGATGCAATGAAAATAATCAGGGGTTCTTTTGCCCTCTGCATTATGACCGAACACATGCTCATTGGAGTACGTGACCCTAATGGAATAAGACCCCTGTGTCTTGGAAGTCTGGGGGATTCTAAGTACATTCTTGCATCTGAATCCTGCGCAATTGATTCTGTAAACGGAAAATTCTTGAGGGACATTGAACCTGGTGAAATTGTTGTAATTACAAAAGACGGACTTCGTTCAATTAAATTTGCAGAAGAAAAAAAAGAAACCTGTATCTTTGAATATGTTTACTTTGCACGCCCCGACAGCGTAATAGACGGAATTCCCGTGCAAAATGCAAGATACAAAATGGGCGAAGAACTTGCAAAAGAAAAAACCGTAGATGCAGATGTTGTAATGGGAGTGCCGGACAGTGGCATTGGAGCAGCCTTAGGTTATTCCAGGGCAAGCGGCATCCCCTATGTAACGGGCATTATAAAAAACAAATACATTGGAAGAACCTTTATTGCTCCCACACAAAAAGAAAGGGAGAACATGGTCTTTGTAAAACTCAATGCAATTAAAAGTGACGTTGAAGGAAAAAGAGTTATTGTAATTGATGACTCAATTGTACGCGGAACAACAAGTCGCCGTCTTGTAGAAATGTTAAGAAGGGCAGGTGCAAGGGAAGTTCACTTTATGGTTAGTTCACCGCCGGTAAAGTTTCCCTGCCATCTGGGAATAGACACCCCGAGTAAAAACGAACTCATTTCAAGCAGTCACGAAGTTAAAGAAATCTGCCGCGAGATTGGAGCTGACTCACTGGCCTTTATTTCACTAGAGGGAATGATAAAGGCATTAAAGTCCACCTGCAGTGATGAAAGAAAAAATTACGGCTGGTGCGAAGGCTGCTTTTCCGGAAAATACCCCGTGTAAAAAATGATGTTCTAATCCTCGTAAAGACGGATGACATTTTCTGCCACCACTATTCTTTTGAGGCCCCTGTCCATGGCTTCTTTTTCCAGATAGTGGTGGGCTTCATGTTCTGACATTCCCTGCTTTTCTATTAAAAGAAGTTTTGCCCTGTTTACAAGACGTATTTCTTCCATCTTTGTTTTTAGTTTTACCGTCTGACTTGATAGAGTCTGCACCTTGTACTGAACTGCTATGGCAACTTTAATCATGTTGTAAAAATAAAAGGGTTCAAAGGGTTTTATTAAAGTAAGGATTCCATAACCTTCTACCCGATAGGATATTTCATCAAAGTGTTCACTGGGAACGAGAAGTAAAACTGTTGAATAGGAATCAGAAAGATTAACGGCAAAATCCGTATCGTAACCGTCACCGGAATCTACGATGATGATGTTAAAAAAACGTTCACCTGAAATTCTTCTTGCATCATTAAAATCTTTACTTACCGTCAGCTCAAACAAGGGCGGTACAAGAAAAAGCTGTATTTGAGAAATTAATTTACTGTCATGCGAAACTAATAGTACGCTGTGGCTGTCTGACTGCATTCTATATACTCATCTTTCCTAAAACAGATTTTACAAACTGGCTTTTGGCGGCAAGTTCCTTTGCTTCTTCCAGTGACTGGGGAAGGGTTTTAAGTCCCAGGCGAGATGCAGTTTTATTGTCAAAAAGATTTTCTTCCGTTGCTTCAGGTAAGGGGAGTTTATTTTTTATTCCGTCAATGGCTGCATAAATCATAAATGTAAGGGCAATGTAGGGATTGCACTCTGGATCTGGAGAACGAACTTCCAGGCGGCAGTGATTTTTTGAAGCAGGAATACGGATTAAGGCAGAACGGTTTTGTTTTCCCCAGCTTAAATATTTTGTCGCTTTTGAGGCTCCAAGTCTTTTGTAGGAATTTTCTGTTGGATTCAGGAAAGAAGTAATCTCTTCAATGTGGGCATAGATTCCTGCAAGAATGTATTTAAGGGTTTCTTTTTCTGACTCATCCTTTTTGCCAGAAGTATTTCTGTAAGAAATGTTGATGTGCATTCCGTTACCGGCTTCTCCTGCTAAGGGCTTGGGAGAAAAATCTGCGTAAAGTCCATTACTTGCGGCTTTTGTGTTTACAATCCATTTAAATGTTTCAACATTGTCTGCGGCAGTAAGGGCATCTGAATAGTGGAAGTCAATTTCATTCTGCCCCGGTCCTTCTTCGTGGTGACTTGCTTCCGGTGTAAAGCCCATCTGTTCCAGGGTAAAACAAATGTCTCTGCGGATATTCTCTCCGTGGTCCAAGGGAGCAATGTCCATATAACTTGCGTTGTCAAATGGAATTTTTGTGGGCTCACCTTTTTCGTCTAACTTGAAAAGATAAAACTCAATTTCTGTTCCTACCATGAGTTCTATTCCGCACTCTTCGTTTAATTTTTTACAGGCATTTTTTAAAAGGGCGCGGCTGTCTTTTTCGTAGGCTTTTCCGTCAGGTCTATAAATGTTGCAGAACATGCGGACAACTTTTCCTGTCATGGGGCGCCATGGAATAATGGCAAGGGTGGAAGGGTCAGGAATTAAAAACAAATCTGAACTTTCTGGTCCTTCAAAACCTGCCACTGCGGAAGCGTCAAAGGCAATGCCTTCTTCAAAAGCTCTTTCTAATTCTGTCGGCATGATGGAAATGTTTTTCTGTTTGCCTGATACATCAAAAAATGCAAGGCGGATAAATTTTACGTCTTCTTCTTTTACAAAATCCAGAACTTCTTCTTTTGTATACATTGCTTACCTCTCAAATAAAAAAGGCCGTAGAAAAACTTCCGGGCAAAACCCACCCTGAAGATTTCCTACGACCTCTTTGCCGTTAAATGTATAATACCATTTTTTCTGATTTTTTTCAAGCAGACTCATACAGTAGCGTTCATTATACAAAGCCACTGTAAACGTCTGATTGTCTCTGGTAAAATTTTTCGGAGCATTACTGTGTTTGTCTTGCCGGGGTTTAAGGACAGGGCTTCTTCCATAATATCTGTTGTTACAGGAGGAAGGACCGGGAATATTTTTTTCATTTCTTCTTCGCTGTACTGTTTGTGGTAAAGGGGTATTTTGTAAGCGGCAAGTTTTTCTGCAGGGTAAAACTTACAGGGCTTAAAGGCTAAGTCTCCAGTTTTTGATCTTGAACCGCAGGCACCAAAGAACCTGCATATAAAGGAACGGCCTCCATAGATTGTGCAGTGATAGGAAGCCTCTTCTTTCCAGAAAGGGCAGCCTTTATTTTCTGGATAAGGAAAATTTCCCTCTGCAACTTTTTCTGCAGTTTCCGCATCATTTTCCAAAAGCCAGGCTGCCATATAAACTGCTTCGCATTCCAGAAGATCCGGTTCAAAGTTTCTGCAGCACTCACCGCAGTTTTCCGGACAGGTAAAGGAAGATTTTTTATACCACTCCTCCTGCTTTACTTTTATTTTTTCATAAAGTTCCTCAGTACGGACAAGTATTTCTTTTTCTCTTGTTCCTTCAAGTTCAGAAATTATTTTTTCCATATTCCCCTGTCCTACATTTCACAGTGGTTGATATCCACAAGACTTACATTCTCAAGCGTGTATTTTCCAGAGAGACAGTCTGCAAGGGCATTGGCAGTATCAATTGATGTAAGGCAGTCTATGTCGTGTTCTACTGCAAGACGGCGGAGTTTAACGCTTTCTGCAACAGGGTCTCTTCCTTTGGCAGAAGTAGAAACTACGTAACAAACTTTTCCGCTTTCCAAAAGAGTCATCACATTATTGTGGTAGTCTTCATGCACTTTTGCAACGTGAGTTACCGTCATGCCGCTGCGTTCAATGGTAGAGGCGTTTCCACTTGTTGCATAAAGGGTAAAGCCCATGTCAGAAAATTTCTTTGCAAGAGCAGGAAGTTCCGGAAGGTCTGACTGCCGCACACTGAATAAAACTCCCTGGTCTTTTTTAGGATGAATCATTTTCCAGCCTGCTGCAGACATTCCCTTAAAGATTGCTTCATCTCTTGTAGGGGCAATTCCCAAAACTTCTCCTGTACTTTTCATTTCAGGCCCAAGGTGAGTGTCCACATTCATAAGTTTTTCAAAACTAAAAACGGGAACTTTTACTGCATAATATTTTCTTGCAGGGTAAAGACCGGTACCGTAACCCATGTCACGAACTTTTTCACCAAGCATTGCACGGGTGGCAAGAAGCACCATGGGAATGCCGGTTACTTTAGAAAGATAGGGAACAGTGCGGCTTGAACGGGGGTTTGCTTCAATAATATTAAGCTGCCCCTGGTAGAAAAGCCACTGAATGTTTACCAGACCTTTTGTTCCTAATGCAAGTGCCATTGCTGTAGATTTTTTTACAACTTCGTCAATCATTTCCTGAGTAAAGTTCCAGGGTGGATACACTGCAATAGAATCTCCTGAATGAATGCCTGTACGTTCCACATGCTCCATGATGCCTGGAATAAGAACATCCTCTCCGTCACAGATGCAGTCAATTTCAAGTTCAGTTCCTTCCATATATTTGTCAATAAGAATTGGATTTTCTATTTTCTGGGCAAGGATGATTTTCATGTATTCTTTTATGTCAGCACTGTTGCGGGCAATAATCATATTCTGTCCGCCAAGAACATAACTTGGACGCATGAGTACCGGGTAGCCCAATTTAACGGCCGCTTCAAGCGCTTCCACTTCTGTAAAAACAGTAAGGCCCTTTGGTCTGTTCACCTGCAGCCGGTCACACAATTCTTCAAAACGTTCACGGTCTTCTGCAAGGTCAATTGCATCTGCACTGGTGCCTAAAATGCGCACTCCCTTTTGGTCAAGAAACTTTGCAAGTTTAATTGCAGTTCCACCGCCAAAGGCAACCACAACACCAAGCGGTTTTTCCACCCGGAGCACGTTCATCACATCTTCCGGAGTGAGGGGTTCAAAATAAAGTCTGTCTGCAATATCAAAATCGGTAGAAACGGTTTCGGGGTTGTTGTTTATGATTGCAACTTCGTAGCCCAGTTTTTTTAGTGCCCATATACACTGCACCGAAGAGTAGTCAAACTCAATTCCCTGACCAATGCGGATTGGACCAGAACCTAAAACAACAATTGTTCCTTTGTTTGTTTTTTCTGAAGACTGATTTGAATGGATTTCCTTAAGAAATTTTTCTGCTTCGTTTTCGCCAGAGCTGGTGGAATAAAAGTAGGGAGTTTCTGCGTCAAACTCGCCTGCACAGGTGTCAACCATTTTAAATGAACTGGGCGGGTAAAGAAGGTCCCCCTTCTCTTTTTCCATGCTGCAAATGTTTTCCAGTTTCCAGAGGAACCATTTGTCAATTTTTGTAATGTCGTGAATTTCTTCCACAGAAAGAAGTTTTCTTTTTAAAGCCTGGTAAATGGCAAAGATTCTCTGGTCTGTACACTGCCCTACCCGCTCGCAGATTTTTTCGTCAAACTCTTTTTCAAAAAGCGGAAGGTTCAAATCCTTTACACCCAGTTCTGCACCACGCACGGCCTTTAGGATTGCTTCTTCAAAGTTCTGTCCAATTGCCATAACTTCGCCGGTTGCTTTCATCTGTGTTCCAAGTTTTCTGCTTGCATACACAAATTTGTCAAAGGGGAACTTTGGCATTTTTACAACCACGTAATCAAGGACAGGTTCAAAACAGGCTTTTGTTTTTTTTGTCACAAAGTTTGGAATCTCATCCAGGGTAAAACCAACTGCAATGAGGGCCGCCACTTTTGCAATGGGATAACCGGTTGCTTTACTTGCAAGTGCAGAGGAACGGGAAACACGGGGATTCACTTCTATAACCGCATACTCAAAGGAATCAGGGTTTAATGCAAACTGGCAGTTACAGCCGCCTTCAATCTCAAGGGCAGAAATAATGTTTAACGCAGCAGAACGCAGCATCTGGTATTCTTTGTCAGAAAGAGTAACCGTTGGTGCAATCACTATACTGTCACCGGTATGCACTCCCACAGGGTCAAAGTTTTCCATGGAACAGACAGTAATTACATTTCCCATACTGTCCCGCATCACCTCAAACTCAACTTCCTTCCAGCCGCTGATGCATTTTTCCACCAGCACCTGATGGATTGGAGAACGATGGAGACCGTTGTGACAGATCTCATCAAACTCTGCCCATGTGTTTGCAATACCGCCGCCTGTTCCACCCAGGGTAAAAGCGGGTCTTATGATTGCCGGAAGACCGATTACATTTTTGGCAAAGTCCAGTGCATCTTCATAAGTTGTTACCACCTTTGAAGGAATGCAGGGTTCACCGATTGACTCCATGGTATCCTTAAACATCTGTCTGTCTTCGGCTTTATCAATCGTAAGGGGACGGGCACCCAAAAGTTTAACGTTATGACTTTCAAGAAAACCAGATTTTGCAAGTTCCATGCTTAGGGTTAAACCAGTCTGACCGCCAAGTGTTGAAAGCAGGGAATCTGGTTTTTCTTTTTCAATAATTCTCTGCAGGGTAGGGAGAGTGAGTGGTTCAAGATAAATCTCATCTGCCATTGCATGGTCTGTCATAAGGGTTGCGGGGTTTGAGTTTACAAGACACACTTCCAGTCCAAGAGACTTTAACGCCTTGCATGCCTGGTTTCCTGCATAATCAAATTCCGCAGCCTGACCAATTACAATAGGTCCGCTTCCAATAATCATTACTTTGTGAATATCTTTGTTTAAGGGCATTTTTCTTACTCCCTAAGTTTTTTTGAAACTTACCTTCTGTCCGTTTGAGCAAAAAAAAATGGCGCCACTATCCCTGGGGATAATGTCGCCATTGACTTAAAACAATATATCGAATTTTAAAAGCTTTGTAAAGCAAGATAAAATTCCTTCCATCTTTCTTTATGTAAAATCTCATGTTATAATATTTTCACAAGGAGAAGACTATGTCAAAAAAAGATTCCGCACCTGCAAAAGCGCCTAAACTTACGGTGCCACAGATTATTGACTATTGTAAAAACGAACTGGGAATTACTTTTAATCTGATGGATGAAGAAAAAGCAGAATCCTTTTTGAAAAAAAATAATTTCTTTTTCCGCCTGAAACAGTACTGCGCAACCTGCAGCGAACAGACAAAAAAAGGAAAATACATAGGACTGGATTTCGGGCATCTGGTTGAACTTTCTACCATTGATATGTTTCTGAGAAAACTCCTTTTAAAAATGACCATAGATTTGGAACACTATCTTAAAGTAAAACTTGTAAATGAGTGTCAGAACAATCCCGTTGATGACGGTTATGAAGTGGTAGAAAAATTTCTTGAATCCCACTTAAAAACCAAAGACAGTCTGACTCAGTTTTGTAAAATTTCCAGTTACGGAGAAAACTCCTTTGACAGATATCTTGCAGCCCCTGCAGTATGGAACTTAGTTGAGATGCTTAATTTTTCAGACTTCATAAGTTTCTACGCTTACTATTACGACTACATGAGACTGCAATGTGAATACACAAAACACTTTGAATCCGTGCGCCGAATCCGCAATGCCTGTGCCCATAATGTCTGCATACTTTCTTCTTTCAAACCGGTTCAGGGTTTTAAATCAGATCTGGAGACGAACTTTGAACTTTTGGGAGGAAACATTGGAGTTGGAAACGGAACAATTGCCAGCTGCATGAAAGTTCCTCTGCTGAATGATTTTGCAGTCATGCTTTCTGTCTACACAAAACTTATTTCTTCACCCAAAATAAAAGAAATAACCCTGCAGGAAATGAAAGACTTTTTTGACGGACGCATGGTCTACCGCAAACAGTATTTTGAAACTTACACTGACATCAAAAATGCCTATCAGTTTGCAAGAAAAGTGCTGGACTACTATTCAGGGAAATAATTTTTCATCAGCTCAATAAATCTGTCAAAGAGAAAGTTTGTGTCGTGGGGACCACCGCAGGCTTCCGGGTGAAACTGAACGCTAAAGGCCGGAATGTCCTCATAGGTAACCCCTTCGCAGGTTCCGTCGTTGCAGTTTACAAAAGATTCTTTTGCAAAGGAAGGGAGACTTTTGCTTTCTACTGCGTAACCGTGATTCTGACTTGTAATAAAAACCCTTCCGCTCTTTAAATCCTTAACAGGATGATTTCCGCCCCTATGTCCGTATTTTAAGCGGCAGGTTTTTGCTCCTCTTGCAAGAGCCAGCATCTGGTGGCCAAGACAGATTCCGAAGATGGGAATGGGATTGTGTGGGGTGGTCATTTCGAGGCAGGATTTGTTCCAGTCGCAGAGTTTTTTTATTTCTTCAATTACACCAACATTATCTGCAGGGTCTCCCGGACCGTTACTGAGCATGATTCCGTCAGGGCAAAGGGAAATTATTTTTTCTGCACTTGTGTTGTAAGGAAGCACACTTACTTTTACACCCCGCTTTTCTAATTCCCGCTGGATATTTCTTTTTGCACCAAAATCCAGGAGCACTACACGGAGCTGTTTTTTTTCTTCAGGAACTTCTCTCTCTTTTTCTGAAGAAAGATTTTCTTCCTGCACGCTTTCTACTGCTTCTTTTATTTTGTAAGAACGGATTTCTTCCAGATAACAGTCTTTCTTTTCCAGAATATTTTTTTCTTCTCCGCTTACAATCATTCCGTTCATCACACCGGATTCACGAAGTTTTTTTGTAAGGGCCCTTGTGTCTATTCCACAAATGCCGGTGATGTTTTCTTTCTTTAAAAAGTCGTCGAGTTTTCCTTCACAGCGAAAGTTACTGGGCAGGTCGCAGAGTTCTCTTACCACATAGCCCCGCACATAAGATTTTCTGCTTTCTGCATCTGGACTTTCCACACCGTAGTTTCCAATGAGCGGAAAGGTCTGGGTTACAATCTGACCGTAATAACTTGGGTCTGTAAGGGTTTCTATGTAACCGGTCATGCCTGTGGTAAAAAC
>JAEEKM010000357.1 GCA_016282455.1 Treponema sp.
AAATCATATTCATCATCATAAGAATACGTATAGATTTGTGAGGTATATAATAATTTATCAATATTCTGTGAATAAATTTTTATACAAGAAAAAAATAATATAAACGTTAGCATTTTTTTTGTCATTTTTTTATAAATCTCCTTACTGAAAAATCTTCGGGTTCATAAGCATATTTCACATCATTCCATGAAGCTGTTTGTACACACCAAGTATCTTCCATTCCTCTAGAAGCATGAATAATTTTAACATTTTTAAATTCTTCAATAAATCCAGATTCTGTTGAAGAAATATCTTGTATCGGCTACAAGCTGGAACCCGAGACAGTTTTCGCTCCGTTGCGTGCTACTTTTTCTTACACATACATTTTTTACAGCGGGACCCCGGTTCCGTGGCAAACTTTAGTTTATTTTTTCATAATGCCTTTGAGCATGTTTCCGGTGGCATTTTGCAGTTTGTCGGCGGCTTTTTCGGAAGTCTGGTCATCTGTGCCGAGGGACTGCTGGATGGCAGATTTTACTGCACTACCCGCCTGCTGTTTTGCATTTTCAACCGCTTCATTTGCACGGGCCTGAAGTTTTGCTTCAATATCCTTTTTCTTCTGGTCAAGAATATTCTGCAAATCTGAAAGTTTAGTATTCTCCAGGTTTACCTCTCCCTCAATTCCAAAAAACTCCTTTGCCTTAAGAGCCATCTGGTTTGAAGAATCATTTATCTCTGACTGAATGCGGTCCAGTGCAACTTTTTTAGCATCACTTCCAATGCTGTTAACAACAGTTGCCATTGCCTTTGCAAACAGTTCTGCGAAGTTTCCGTTCAATGTAAGGTCCATGCCGGAAGATTCCCTGCAGGTAAAAGCATAGCCCAGATTCATGTTATTTATTGTTGAAAGGGCCTGGTTGTAATAGCGGGTCATGTGTTCGCTTGCAAAACCGTCGGAAGAAAGGCTTACGGGTTTTAAGTCAACATTTCCGGAGGCTTTAAAGATTCCGTTTCCTGCAGCCCCATGTAAGGAAAGAGAAGCTTTTCCGTCCACAGAGGGCACACCGCTTTTTTCTGCAATATCACTTCCGTTAACAAGAAGATTAAAGCCCTGTCCTGAATAATCAATACTTAAGAGAGGTTCATTTGTATTAGTTCTGGCATCTAAAACTAAGTCAGCATGATGATTCACTCCCCCGCCCTGATAATTTGCAGTAAGGGTGCAGGGGTTTCCGCGAAGGTTGGGGTTTGAAGAAATCTCACTGGCTTCTGCAGAAAAATCCGGTCCTGAAGCAAGTGCATGTTCAATCAGGAATGCAGGAGATTCAGTTGAATACCAGAAGGTTTGCCCCTTAAGTCGTTCACGTTTTGGCTTTGTAATGGACTTAGCCTTGTCATTAACTTTTTTGTTTGCATCAAGAACTTTTCTTGCCGCTTCCATAGCGGCACTTTCTTTAACATCCTCAGCAAAAGAAATTACTTTTTTGGCAAAAGGATAGGCTTTTCCCACGGCAGAATAAGCGAGGGAATCAATTGCATTTGTAAGAATGCTTTTTGCGTTAGAAGCAGTGTCCACAATTGCAGTAAGACGGTCAGAGGCCATTTTTTTGTCAGCAGAAGCTGCTTCAAGCACGGAAGAAGAAATGTTCCGCACTTTATCTCCGTCACTTTTTACTTTTTCTACAGTAGACTCAACACTTGTTTTTAGAGTATTCCCCTGGGCAAGTGCCTTTGTAATTTTTACAAGGGCATCGCGTAAAACTTTTTCATCCTGAATTTTTGAAACATCAATTGTCTGTAAATCAGAAACGCTTTTTGAAAAATCAACTACTTTAGCAGAAAGTTCTCCGGGTGCAGACTTCCAGTTTTCTACAAGGGCAGTGACTTCTGAAATTCCGCTTTCCACTGCGGAAGGTGTTTTAAGACTTGCCTCAAGATTTTTTACCATGCTTTCTACATCATCTCCGCCAAGAAGATCTGTTGCAATGGCTTTAAGGGAATCAAGTTCTTCCTGTAACTGGGCGGTAATTCTTTTTACAAACTCATTTTCAGCAAGAGAGGAAGATTCTTTTTTTTCTTTTTTAGGAAGTTCACAGCTTGTAGCGCGGTCTGTGTTAAAGGCCATACCAGAGGCTTCAAGATTTTCTGCATGAAACTTTCCCCTGAGCAGCTGGGTTAAATTAAAATCAACTTCAATTACATCAGCCTCAAAAAGATTTTTCATCACACTGTCTTTGTTTCCAATGGCAAGTCCCTTTACGTTTATGGATGAAGACAAGATACCGACATTAACTTTTTCTACATCTGTTTTGGCAGAGAAAACTCCCTGTAAAACTGAGACAAGAATATTTTTTGCAATAGTGTTTTTAAAAAGACCGGTAACAAAAACAAGGGCAAAAACAAATACAAGAACTGCAATAAGGGGCACAAAGTTAATGCGGCTTTTGCTTCTTGTGTGAATCTCTTTTGCCATGCTGCGGATTCTGTTTAATTCTTTTTTGTCAAGGTCAAGAACTTTTGGTGCGGCATAGAGTTCAGGATTTTTTGGATCGAGTCCTTTTACAAAAAGACTTTTCATTAAAGCCCTGTCTTCGGGAACTTCTATTTTGCTTAAGATTTTTTTATTCAGCTGTTTTTCGGTGTAGGCTCTGTCTAAAATGTGGGGACGGTTTTGTTTTTTTTCTTTCTTTTCTTTTTTTTCTGACATCACTCCACCTCCATAAACTCAATTTCTGAAGCAAGGTCACGGATTTTTTCAACCAGCGGTATCTGCTTGATTAAATTTACAATGCGAAGTTTTCTCACTCCGGCAGCAATGTAACGGCGCCAGAGGTGAACCCAGAGTCTTGCAAGTCCATACAGGGGAAGATAACATAGAAGTGAAAAACAAAGGCTTCCCATTACGATTGTGTTGTTGAATTTTGTAAAGGAAACAAAGGGAATGGAAAGAAGTTTTTCGTAAAAGGGAATAAGGCTTTCTCTTGTCAGAACCCACATTCCGATTGTATGAAAGAGAGGGTCAAGCAAAGGAGCAATAAGCGCTCCCACAAGAACGGTAAGTGAATAGGTTGCCCTCTGTATGCGCATAAAGAGAATGAAAATAAAAAGAATGTACCAGAAAATATTATCCTTTGGCATAAAACCCAGCAGCATACCACAGGCAAAGGCATGGGCAATTGCTCCCGGATCTGAGTTTGAACTTAATGCCTGTAAGAGGCGGACCAATGGTTTAATCATGCTTTGATTATATGGCAGTTAAAAATATTTGTCTATAATTTTTATGAATGATAAAAAAACAAAGCCACTCCCACCGGGAACCCGATGTAAAAAAAGGCTCGCTCGAAGCTTTGCTGCGAGTGCCTGCGCTCGCTTTGCTCGCTTGTGCAGATTTTTTTTTACATCGGAACCCCGGTTCCGTGGCTTTTTTTAATTTTCCAAAACATCAATATTGTCAGTCATACTCATCAAAATGGAGTTGCAAGCAGTTCTGTTTCCTCGGGGACGGGGGCGGTCTGGAGGTGGGGCTGGCGGGTGGATTTTTTGAACTTTACACAAAGTTTTTCATCCTTATAGTCAACCACGAGTGTACTTCCCGGAACTTTTTTACCCTGCAGGATAAGGGTTGCAATGGAGTCCTCAAGTTCCCGCTGAATGAGTCTTCGCATGGGACGGGCACCCATTGCGGGGTCATAACCGTGTTCCACAAAATATTCCCTGGCGGCAGGTTTAACAAGAAGGTTAAGCTCCTGTTCTGCAAGACGGGTTTCCAGTTCTCCAAGCTGTATGGAAAGAATGGCACTCACCTGTTCCCGGCTTAAAGTGTTAAAGACAATCACATCATCTATGCGGTTAAGGAGTTCAGGAGACATTAGTTTTTTAAGTTCTTCCATGGCGCTTGCACGTATGTCGGAGAAGTCTGGAGAAGAATTTGAACTGGTGGCAAAACCCATTCTTCCTTCGGAAACAATTTCCCTTGCACCGGCATTGCTTGTCATAATGACAATACAGTTTCTGAAACTTACGGTGTGGCCAAGGTTGTCGCTCAATTCCCCTTCTTCAAGCATCTGTAAAAGAAGATTAAAAACATCAGGATGGGCTTTTTCAATCTCATCAAGAAGAACAACAGAATAGGGCTTCTGACGGACTTTTTCTGTAAGGAGACCGCCTTCTTCGTAACCAACATATCCCGGAGGTGAACCTACAAGACGGGAGGCATTCTGTTTTTCCATGTAGTCGCTCATGTCTACACGGATAAGGGCATCTTCTGTTCCAAAGAGAAATTTTGCAAGAGTTTTTGCAAGCTGGGTTTTACCCACACCTGTTGGTCCAAGGAATATAAAGGAACCCATAGGTCTCTTGTGGGAAGAAACCCCTGCCCTGCTTCTTCTGACGGCACTGCTTATGAGAGAAACTGCTTCGTCCTGACCGACAACTTCCCTGTGAAGAACTTCTTCCATGTTAAGAAGTCTTTTTGTTTCTCCGTCATCAAGCTGTTCTACAGGAATACCTGTCATTGTACTTATGATGGAACAAACATCATCCACAGTAACACGGGCTTTACGAATTGTACGGGACTGTTTCCAGTTAAGGTTCACTTCATCAAAGCGCTTCATAAGTTCATGAACCCTGTCACGGACAAGTGCGGCTTGTTCATAATCCTGTTCTGCAACAAGAGAACGTTTTTCTTCGCTCAGTTCCCAGATGCTTTTGTCAAGTTTTTCAAGCTCTTCCGGGCGGACATCACCCTGTATTTTTTTTGCAGCACCTGCTTCATCCAGAATATCAATGGCCTTGTCAGGAAGGAAACGCTCGTTTATGTAACGGGAACTGTAAGTGACGATTGCAGGAATGACATCTTCATCATAAGTTACGTGATGGAATTCCTCATACCTCTCTTTAAGTCCCCTTAAAATTTCTTCCGTATCTTTTTCGGAGGGCTGGTCTACGCTTACCATCTGGAAACGTCTTACTAAGGCACTGTCTTTTTCAAAATACTTCCGGTATTCT
>JAEEKM010000358.1 GCA_016282455.1 Treponema sp.
AAGAAAAGATAAGACAAAAAGTTATGTAAGTGTAATTGATTTTATTGGCAATTATGAAAACAACTTTTTTATTCCAATTGCACTCTTTGGAGATAATTCCTATAACAAGGATAATTTGCGTCGTGCACTTTCGGCTGGTTCCTGTTGTATTCCTGGAACTTCTACAATTCAAATAAATGAGATTGCCAAACAAAAAATATTTGATTCTATAAGCCAAACTTCTTTTAAGCAATTAAAACTGTTGAGAGAAGAATATAATAAACTAAAACTTAGACTTGCAAAAACACCTTTAATGATGGATTTTGTGACAAATGGTTTTATAGATCCTCTTTTATTCATAGATTATTCAGGAAGTTATTTTGAGTTTAAAGCGAAGTTAAAAGAAAATTCTTTTGAATTAAATGACAAAGAAAGAAAATCTCTTCAGTTTATTTCAAATGAATTTGCTCACGGAATAAGAGTTCATGAACTGTTAATTTTAAATATGGTGTTGAATAAAAAAGAAGTAACACTAGAAGAATTTAAGTCTGAATTAGATAAATATAGTGTAAAATTTAATCTAAAAGATTTAAAAGGAATGGTAAGAAATCTTTCGCTTGAATTTTACAGAGAAAGTGACCGTAATAAGTATGGAGAAATCTCCTATATTATTTATGATGAAAAGAAGAAAACAATCGCTAAAACTTCACCGTTTGAAGCTTTGCTTTCTAATTCAAATTACAAATTAGAACTTGAAGATTGTCTAAATTATGGATTAAGTAAAGCTAAACTAAAACAAAATGAACACTTTGATAATCATAATCTTGTTCTGTATAGAAAGTATTCTCGCAAAGATGTATTTAAAATCTTAAACTGGGCAAAAGACGAAAATCCTCAGAATGTTGGTGGTTACATGACAAAGAAAACTGATGATGAATTTCATTGTCCAGTTTTTGTAACTTATGAAAAGTCTGATGAAATTTCTGATTCTATAAAATACAAGGATTATTTTATTGATAATACCCGATTTAATTGGATGAGTAAAAGTAAACGGTCTTTAACTTCGCCTGATGTTTTGAGTATAATTAATCAGAAGGATAATAATATTCAAATCATGCTTTTTGTTAAAAAAGATGATAATGAGGGAACTGATTTTTATTATATGGGAAATATGAATACTGTAAGAGAATCAGCAGAACAGACGAAAATGGAATCGGGAGAATCTGTAGTAAACATTCAGTTTGATATGGAGATTCCTGTTAGTCAAAATATGTATAATTATTTAGAGGGAATTTCAGCATGAAAACCATATCCGTAGTAGCCGCAGTAATAATCCGCACCAGACAAGATGGTACAAAAGAAGTCTTTGCCACCCAGAGGGGTTATGGAGAATACAAGGACTGGTGGGAATTTCCCGGTGGTAAGATTGAAGAAGGTGAGAGTCCGGAGGCAGCCCTTGCCCGTGAGATACGCGAAGAGCTTGCCACAGAAATTGAAGTTGGAAAATATATTGATACCATTGAGTACGACTATCCGAATTTTCATCTTTCCATGAGGTGCTATGAGTGCAGGGTTTTGTCCGGTAAACTGGAACTCCTTGAACACGAAAACGCCGCCTGGCTCACCGAGAAAACACTCCGAACTGTAAAATGGTTGGCTGCTGATGAAATAATCATAGATACTGTTGCGAGTTTTTTACGAAGTTAAAAACTCGTAGGAAAGTCGTAGACTTTCCCCTGATGAAATGATATTGGATACTGTTGCGGCTCTTTTGACACTTAGTTGAGAAGGTCATTGAGGCTCTCGAAATGACCGGTGTACAGTAAATATGGTGGTTTCGAGAGCCTCAACCACCGTGATTTTTGATTCAACCACCGCGTTTTTTAGTCAACTACCGTCTTTTATATATTTTGGATATACTCTGCCAGTTTTTTTATTTGACCTGTTAGATAAAGAGGGATATTTACCATATCTTCTTGGGTTTTATATTCAAGAGTAGAAAGTCTGACTGCAAATTTCGGGATATTTTCCTTTCTGTATCTTTTAAAACTTGCAGAGGTTACGTTTCCTCCTGCTTTGCATTCTACAGGTATTATCTGCATTCCGTTTTGTATTAGAAAATCTACTTCATAATTTCTGTCCGGAGAATAATAATGAGGGACAGTATCAAAAAGAGTACGGAGCTGTTGAACAGTGTAGTTCTCTGTAAGAGGACCCTTAAACTGAAAATCCTTATTCAGGATAATTGCTTCGTTTGTTACTTCGGCAGCGCATTTTGCAAGTCCTACATCAAAGTAAAAAAGCTTAAAGCTGGATAAATCTTCAAATGCTTTTAGCGGGTGTTCCGGTTTTGTTACATCATAAATGCGTATTACTAATCCTGAGCTTACAAGCCATTCTATGGCTTCTTCAAATTCTCTTGCACGCGCTCCATGTTTTACACATCCGTAAATAAATTTCTCATTTTCTTTAGAGAGTTGGCTTACAAGACTTCTGAAAACGAGAAGGATTCTTCCTGCATTGATTTTTCCGCTGTGTTTTGAAATATCATTTTCATAAAGCTCTAACAGTTCTTTTTGTAGTTTAAGAACAATGCCGGAGTTTTTTTCAGTCATCCATGAATAAACACAGGAAGGCATGCCTCCAACAATGAGGTAATTTCTGTACTGGTCAATCAGTTTATCATGTTGAATCTTTAATATCTCTTCTGGCGGTGTTTCAATTATGTATTTATAAAGTCCTGGTGCTAAAGCATTTAAAAATTCTTCAAAATCCATTGGATAGATATTTAAAATATTCACTTTTCCAACTGGATAGCTCATTGGCTGCGCAAGCAAAGTTCCAAGTAAGCTGCCGGCAGCAATGATATGATATTGATTTGCATCTTCATTGAAATACTTTAGTGTATTAAGTGCTTCCGGGCATTCCTGTATTTCATCAAAAATAATTAAGTGTTCTTCCGGGAGAATTTTATCTTCACTGATCGTTCCAAGACTTTCAATAATTCTGTAGGGATCCTTGTTTTCCTTAAAAATCTCATGAAGAGATTGTTCTTTATCAAAAGAAAAATAGAATGTTTTTTTATAATATTCTTTACCAAATTCTTTCATAAGCCAGGTTTTTCCAACCTGTCTTGCACCTTTTAATATCAAGGGCTTTCTTCCAGATGAGGCTTTCCATTCTTTTAATTCGTCTAATGCTTTACGATACATATTGTTAAGACAATTCTAGCATACTTTACACATTTTTACACTAATTTTTTCCAAAAATTACACATTTTTGTAAAGAAAATTGTTATGATTTTACACATTTTTGTAATTTTTCGTAATTTCGTTGTACCAGTCAATAAAAGTAGACATTTTCTTCAGAAAAGACTGTGGTTTCGAGAGCCTCAACCACCGCGTTTTTAGGCAACCGCCGCGTTCTTTAAATTAACCAGCGCTTTAATTTTTCCATTAAAGGGTGTAAAATCGAGGTATGGCAAACGGTATGGAAGATTTACAGGAAAAGAATAAAGAGTCTCAGAAGGCGGCGGATGTTAAGCAGTACGACCAGTGGAGGACTTTTCAGGGCAGGGAAGATGCGGAGATGCTGCTGGAAAAAAGTGCTGCCTGGTCTGCCAGGAAAAATATTCAGCGGGAAAGGGACAGCTGGAGTGAGGACGACTAGTACCCCACAAAAAACAAGCCCCATATTGCTAAAAATCGCCTTTTATAATAAGATAAAATATTCATAAAAAATTCATTCGGAGCGCAAGGCATGAAGAAAAATATCCGTTTTCTTTCTCTTTTCATTACAGCGTCCTTTTTTGTTCAGCCCCTGTTTTCTCAGGGAATTATGACGGCAAACGACTACCTTAAGGCTGTAAGCGATGTTTATGCTACCATTTCAGATTACGAAGCTGATGTAGAGATCGAAGCTGGCAAAAGTACCATGCAGGGCAAGGTAAGTTTTAAGCGCCCGGAAATGCTGCGTATTGATTTTTCAGAGCCGGCAGAACAGGTCATTCTTTTTAACGGAGACGACCTTACAATCTATCTTCCCGGTTCAAGTGCAATTCTTGACCAGAGTGTAGAAGGTGCTTCTGCAGCCAGTGCAACTCCTCAGGGGCTTAATCTTTTAAGGCGTTATTATTCTGTTTCCTATGCCACAGGTCAGGATGCAGAACCTCTTGAAGAAGGCAGTGACGAGATGGTGGTAAATCTTATTTTTGTAAGAAAGTCTGCTTCAGAGGCTTTTACAGAAATTGATATTGCCGTTGAAAGGGATACAAAACTTATCCGCCGTGTGGTGGCAACAACTCCCCAGAACGACCGCTTTACTTTTGATTTTTTCAACTACAAGCTTAATACAAATATCAGTGACCAGCGCTTCATCTACGATCCGCCATCATCAGCAAACAACTACAATAATTTCCTTTTCTCGGAGTAATGTAAAATGGAAAGTTATGGTGAAAAACTTCGTGAGGCTCGTGAAGAAAAACAGCTTACAATAGATCAGGTGGCAAGGGAAACTTCCATTACCCATCAGTATATTGCCGCTCTTGAAACTGAGGATGCAGAAGTTTTCCCCGGTGAACCTTACATGGTCGGGTTTTTAAAAAACTATGCAGACTATCTTGGAGTGAGCAGCGAGGAACTTTTAAAACTCTATCATGCAAAAAAAATTCAGGAGTCTCCTGTTCCAACAGAACTTTTAAAGCGCAATAAACCTAAGTTTCTTATCCCGCTTATTATCAGCATAGTTGTGCTCCTTCTTCTTGGCGTGGGTGCATACCTTTATTTTGTTGTCTTTAAGGTGCCGGAAGTTCGCGAAGAAAAACGCAAGACTGCGGTAGAGACAACTAAAGTTCATCAGTATGAGTTTACCGGTAAAACAGAAACTAAGCGCCTGTATGTGGGAGACCAGATTCTTGTTCCTGATTCTACTGCAAAAAAAGACAGCGAGAACGGCGGAAAAATTATTCTTACCGTAATGGACACAAAGGGTTCCCTTACAATCGAAACCCCTGCCGGTCCGCAGATTATTGACCTTAGCGAAGAGCGTGACCTTGACATTAACGGAGACGGAAGACAGGACATTATTCTTTACCTGAGCGACATCAGTTCTTCTGACGGAAACCATGGTGCAGAAGTCCGCATGCTTTTAAAAGACCCCAATGCAATTGTTCTTGATTCACTTCCTGACCTTGAAACAAACCTGAGTGAAATTCCTACAGAAGCTGCAAAACCAGTTGCCTCTGCTTCCGGAAGACAGGTGGTTGTTCTTGAAGACACAAGGGCTTATCCATTTACAGTGAATGCTTCTTTCCGCGGTTCCTGTGTATTCCGCTACCGGGTAGACAGAAATGCCAGCGTAGAAAACTACTACCGCAGCGGAGACATTGTAAACGTTACCGCAAGCAACGCAGTACGCCTTTGGATGAGCAATGTTAATGCCCTTAAGATTCAGGTGATTGCAGATACCTCTTACTACGATCTTGAAGTGGGTCGTGCAGGACAGGTTAAGGTAGAAGACATAAAGTGGATTCGCACAAGCGAAGGTAAATATCAGCTGGTGGTATTAGAGCTTGACTAAAAAAACATTTTTTCTTGATCAGCATGGTTGTGCAAAAAATCAGGTTGACGGAGAACTTATAATTTCGCGTCTTGAAAAAAACGGCATGGTTCGTGTAGACGATGCAGAGTACGCAGATCTCATTATCATTAACAGCTGTGGTTTTATAGAGAGTGCAAAAACAGAAAGCCTCAATGCCCTGCTTGATGCCCGCACTGCCTACCCCAAAACAAAAATTCTTCTTGCAGGCTGTCTTGCAGAACGCTATGCAAATGTTTTTGGAAAAGAACTTCCTGAAGCAGACGGTATTTTTGGTAACGGAGATTTGTCTCAGGTAGACAGGGTTGTAGAAGAGATTTTTGCTGACCAGAGACCGGTTCTTACTCCTCCGCAAAAAGGTGTGTGCTGCGGCGACAGGGATCTGCTTCTTTCCTTTAAGGGAAGTGCCTACGTAAAAATTACTGAGGGCTGCGACAACAGGTGTACTTTCTGTGCAATACCACTTATCCGCGGAGACCTTCGTTCAAGAAATGCAGATGAAATTGTTTCTGAAATTAAAGTTCTTCTTCTGCGGGGCGTTAAAGAAATAAATCTTATCGGTCAGGATCTTGCCGCCTACGGTTGTGGAAAAGATGATGAAGAGGGAAACAAGTGGCACGAAGTTCTTTACAAAAACCTTCATCAGCCTGTGATTGCAGACTCTGACTTTACAAAAAAATACGGAGAGTCACCGCTTCTTTCACTCATGAAAAAAATTTCTGCCCTTGAGGGAGATTTCTGGGTGCGCCTTCTTTACATTCACCCCGACCACTTTAACACAGACATCCTTACCCTCATGCAAAAGGACAGACGTTTTCTGCCTTACTTTGACATTCCTTTCCAGTCGGGTTCAGATTCCGTCATTCATGCCATGAACAGAAAGGGCAGCGGAGAAGAGTATGTTTCCCTGATTAAAAAAATAAGGGAGCAGCTTCCTGAGGCCTGCATACGTACAACTTTCTTAACCGGATTCCCCGGCGAAAGTGAAGGGGATGCAAAAAACACGGAAAACTTTCTTAAAGAAATTCAAAGTGACTGGAGCGGCTGCTTTACCTACAGCACGGAAGAAGATACTCCTGCTGAAAAAATGAAAAAGAAAGTTCCCCACAAAAAAGCAGAAGAACGGTCAGAGAACTTAAAAAAACTTCAGTCCGTCATTACACAGGAACGCCTTAAAAACAGAACAGGTAAAATTTACGATGTGCTTGTGGAAGAAATTATTGAACCTCCGGAAGATGCACCTTCTGAAGGTCTTGCCATAGGCCGTGCATGGTTCCAGGCTCCCGAAGTGGACGGTTCAGTTGTTATCCGCTACGACCGTGATGAAGAAAAATCTCTGGTGGCAGTGCAGGTTGGTTCAATTGTAAAAGTGAACGTTACATCTTCTTCGGAAATAGATGTTGACGGATTTCTTGTTCTCTAGGAAAGTGCATGAATCCTCAAGAGTATCTTTCTGTTTTAAATCCCAGCCAGAGAGAGGCAGTTGTTCATGAAGGAGATTCCCTTCTCATTCTTGCCGGCGCCGGTTCTGGAAAAACAAGAGTCATCACAACAAAGATTGCCTATTTAATTTCTCAAAAACATGTTTACCCAAGTTCCATTCTTGCAGTCACTTTTACAAAAAAAGCCGCCAATGAAATGCGGGAACGTTCAGTTCTTCTGGAAGAAGATGCTCAGTATGCAACCTTAAGGACCTTTCATTCCTGGGGTGCATATTTTCTCCGCCGTTACGCAGAGCAGGCAGGAGTGAGCAAAGATTTTACCGTTTATGATGATGACGACATGGTGACCCTTGTTACAAAAGCAATACCTTCCCTGCCAAGAAAAGAAGCGGCTGTAGTTGCCCATAAAATTTCTCTTGCCAAAGATTACGGAATTCTCCCGGATGTTCTTTCTGACACGGAGAGGAATGCACAGGTTTGTGCTGCGGTAGAAGAAGCAGGTCTTGATGAACTTTTAGATGAAGTTTTTTTGAGTCAGTATGAGTCTTACCAGAAAAGGCTTCGTGCAACAGGCAACGTTGACTTTGGAGATTTAATTCTTCTGCCCTACATGGTGCTCAGGGACAATGCATCTATACGCCACGAGACTCATCTGCGTTACAGGGTTGTAATGGTTGACGAGTATCAGGACTCAAACGTGGCACAGTTTCTTTTGCTCCAGCAGCTTGCGGGGGTGCAGGAAAAAGCCGGAGTTAAAGTTTGTGTTGTGGGTGACGATGACCAGAGCATTTACAAATTCCGTGGGGCTGAAGTTCAGAACATTCTTCGCTTTCAGGATGAGTTTCCCGGTACAGACATTATCCGCCTTGAAACAAATTACCGTTCCACTCCGGAAATACTTGCCTGTTCAGACAAAGTAATTTCCCGCAACACAGAGCGGCTTGGAAAAACCATGCAGGCTTTTCACGACACAGGCAAAAAACCGACCCTCATTTTTCTTCCCACTCAGGATGATGAAACTCAGTTTTGTGCAGACTTAATTCAGAAGTGTTATGCAAAAGGCGTTCCCTATTCTGACTGGGCAATTCTTTACAGAACTAATGCACAGTCGCTTGGTTTTGAAAGTGATTTTCTTAAAAGAAAAATTCCTTACACGATTGTGGGGTCACTAAAATTCTACGAGCGTGAAGAAATTAAAGATGTCCTTTCCTGGCTTGCTTTTATTGTAAACCAGAGGGATGAAATTTCTTTCAGGCGCATTATAAATAAACCTGCCCGTGGAATTGGGGCAACTTCTCAGGATAAAATTGTTGAAGCAAGTTTAGGTGAATCTTTACTTGAAGGCA